>NZ_JBJDNB010000013.1:0-102559 GCF_044900445.1 Pseudomonas sp. NPDC089407 | reverse complement strand
CTGCAAAGCAGCCCCAACAATCTCCCACCCTGACCGCGCTGGCCTGAGGTTATCCTTCAACCTCAAGAAACCAGGGGTTATGCACAGAGCCTAAGGGCCTGCTCGGTCTTTGTGGGAGCTGGCTTGCCTGCGATGGGCTGCAAAGCAGCCCCAAAAATCTCCCACGTTGACCGCGCTGGCCTGAGCTTATCTTTCAACCTGAGGGAACCAGGGGTTATGCACAGAGGCCAAGGGCCTGCTCGGTCCTTGTGGGAGCTGGCTTGCCTGCGATGGGCTGCAAAGCAGCCCCGGCAATCTCAAGCCTTGTTCAGCTTCTTGAGAAAAACGGTCATCTCTTTCTCGGCCTGCTTGTCACCGTGAGCTTGCGCCGCAACAATCCCGTCCTCCCAGGCCCTGCGCGCCCCCGGCAAGTCCCCGACCAGCTGATACGCCTTCCCCAGCAGCTTCCAAGCCGCCGAATACTTCGGGTCTTGCTCCACACAGCGTGCCAGGTGCACCGCCGCCTCAGCACCATTGCCCTCATCCAGCCAGGCTTTACCCAGGCCGAACCTCAGCAACGGGTTATCCACACCCTTGGCCAGCATCTTCTCCAGTGACTCGCGCATGCCCTCTTCTCCTAGAAGAAACTCAAGCCGACGTGGAACAGCTTCTCCACATCGCGAATATGCTTTTTATCCACAACGAACAGGATCACATGGTCACCCGATTCGATCAGGGTGTCGTCGTGGGCAATCATCACCTCTTCGTCACGGATGATCGCGCCGATGGTGGTGCCCGGTGGCAAAGCAATGTCCTCGATGGCCTTGCCGACCACCTTGCTCGACTTCGAATCGCCATGCGCCACCGCCTCGATCGCTTCAGCTGCACCACGGCGCAGCGAGTGCACGCTGACAATGTCGCCGCGGCGCACGTGCGCCAGCAGGGTGCCGATGGTGGCCAGCTGGGGGCTGATGGCGATGTCGATATCGCCGCCCTGCACCAGGTCGACGTAGGCCGGGTTGTTGATGATGGTCATCACCTTGCCCGCGCCCAGGCGCTTGGCCAGCAGCGACGACATGATGTTGGCTTCGTCGTCGTTGGTCAGGGCCAGGAAAATATCGGCATCGGCGATGTTCTCTTCGAGCATCAGGTCCTTGTCCGAGGCGCTGCCCTGCAGCACCACGGTGCTTTCCAGGGTATCGGAGAGGTGCCGGCAACGGGCCGGGCTCATCTCGATGATCTTCACCTGGTAGCGGCTTTCGATGGCTTCGGCCAGGCGCTCGCCGATCTGCCCGCCGCCAGCGATGACAATGCGTTTATTGGTCTCATCGATGCGGCGCAATTCGCCCATCACCGCACGGATGTCCTTCTTTGCGGCAATGAAGAACACCTCGTCATCCGCTTCGATCACCGTGTCACCACGTGGGGTGATTGGCCGGTCGCGGCGGAAGATGGCTGCCACGCGGGTGTCGACGTTGGGCATGTGCGCGCGGATCTGGCGCAACTGCTGGCCGACCAACGGGCCGCCGTAGTAGGCCTTCACCGCCACCAGCTGGGCCTTGCCCTCGGCGAAGTCGATCACCTGCAGCGAGCCTGGGTGCTCGATCAGGCGCTTGATGTAATTGGTCACCACCTGCTCGGGGCTGATCAGCACGTCGACCGGGATGTGGTCGTTGTCGAACAGCTCTTCACGGGTCAGGTACGAAGACTCGCGCACCCGGGCGATTTTGGTCGGGGTGTGGAACAAGGAATAGGCCACCTGGCAGGCGACCATGTTGGTCTCATCGCTGTTGGTCACCGCCACCAGCATGTCGGCGTCGTCGGCACCGGCCTGGCGCAGCACCGTCGGCAGCGAGCCGCGGCCTTGCACCGTGCGGATATCCAGACGGTCGCCAAGGTCGCGCAGGCGGTCGCCGTCGGTGTCGACCACGGTAATGTCGTTGGCTTCGCTGGCCAGGTGTTCCGCCAGCGTACCCCCTACCTGCCCTGCGCCGAGGATGATGATCTTCATCCGCTACTCCCTACCCGTTTGTGCTTACCCGCGCGTGGCGGCGATCTTGATCAGCTTGGCATAGTAGAAACCGTCGTGGCCGCCTTCCTGGGCCAGCAACTGGCGACCGTGGGGCTGGCGCAGGCCGGCTTCGGTGGCCAAGTCCAGCTCCCGCGCGCCCGGGGTGCGGGCGAGGAAGGCGTCGATCACTTCGGTGTTCTCGGTCGGCAGGCTGGAGCAGGTGGCGTACAGCAGCATGCCGCCCACTTCCAGGGTCGGCCACAGGGCATCGAGCAGCTCGCCTTGCAGCGCGGCCAACGCCGGGATGTCATCGGCCTGGCGGGTCAGCTTGATGTCCGGGTGGCGGCGGATCACGCCGGTGGCCGAGCACGGCGCATCGAGCAGAATGCGCTGGAACGGCTTGCCGTCCCACCAACTGGCGGTATCGCGGGCGTCGCAGGCGATCAGCTCGGCGTCCAGCTGCAGGCGGTCGAGGTTCTCGCGCACGCGGGTCAGGCGCTTGGCTTCGAGGTCGATGGCTGTCATGTGGGCCAAGCCCGGTTCGGCTTCCAGCAGGTGGCAGGTTTTGCCGCCCGGGGCACAGCAGGCATCGAGCACGCGCTGGCCGGGGGCCAGCTCCAGCAGGTCGGCGGACAGTTGCGCGGCTTCGTCCTGCACGCTCACCCAGCCCTCGGCAAAGCCCGGCAAGCCGCGCACGTCGCAGGCTTCGGCCAGCACGATGCCGTCACGGCTGAACTGGCAGGCGCTGGCGCCAACGCCTGCATCGGCCAGCAGCGCCAGGTAGGCATCGCGGCTGTGGTGACGGCGGTTGACCCGCAGAATCATCGGCGGGTGGGCATTGTTGGCGGCGCAGATGGCTTCCCACTGCTCCGGCCAGAAGGCCTTCAAAGACTTCTGCAACCAGCGCGGGTGGGCGGTGCGCACCACCGGGTCGCGCTCCATGCCTGCCAGCAGCTCTTCGCCTTCGCGCTGGGCGCGGCGCAGCACGGCGTTGAGCAGGCCCTTGGCCCACGGCTTCTTCAGTTTGTCGGCGCAGCCCACGGTTTCGCCGATGGCGGCGTGGGCCGGAATACGGGTGTAGAACAACTGGTACAAGCCGACCAGCAGCAGCGCCTGCACATCGGCATCGGCAGCCTTGAACGGCTTCTGCAGCAATTGCGCGGCCAGCAGGTCGAGGCGTGGTTGCCAGCGGGCGGTGCCGAACGCCAGGTCCTGGGTCAGGCCACGGTCGCGCTCCTCGACCTTGTCCAGCTGGGCTGGCAGCGAGCTGTTCAGCGAGGCCTTGCCACTGAGTACAGCGGCAAGGGCACGGGCGGCGGCGAGGCGTGGGTTCATTGGCCCAGCACCTTGCCGGCGGCGAACTTCTCGCGGCGGCTGTTGAACAGGTCGCTGAAGTTCAGCGCCTTGCCACCGGGCAGTTGCAGGCGGGTCAGGCTCAGCGCCTGGTCACCGCAGGCGACTACCAGGCCGTCCTTGCTGGCGGAGAGGATCTCACCGGGGGCGCCCTTGCCTGTGGACAAATTGGCGGCCAGCACCTTCACGCTTTCGCCATCCAGGGTGCTGTGGCACACCGGCCAAGGGTTGAAGGCACGGATCAGGCGCTCCAGTTCGACGGCCGGGCGGCTCCAGTCGATGCGCGCTTCGTCCTTGTTCAGCTTGTGTGCATAAGTGGCCAGGGCATCGTCCTGTACCTCGCCTTGCAGCGACCCGTCGGCCAGGCCGGCGATGGCCTGTACCACTGCCGGCGGCCCCATCTCGGCCAAGCGGTCGTGCAGGCTGCCGCCGGTATCGTCGGCGCTGATCGGGGTGACCACCTTCAGCAGCATCGGGCCGGTGTCCAGGCCCGCTTCCATGCGCATCACGGTCACGCCGCTTTCGGCGTCACCGGCTTCCACGGCGCGCTGGATCGGCGCCGCACCGCGCCAGCGCGGCAGCAAGGATGCGTGGCTGTTGATGCAACCCAGGCGCGGAATATCCAGCACGGCTTGCGGCAGGATCAGGCCATAGGCGACCACCACCATCAAGTCGGGTTTCAGCGCAGCGAGTTCGGCTTGCGCATCGGCATTGCGCAGGGTATGCGGCTGGAACACCGGGATGTCATGGGCCACGGCCAGCGCCTTGACCGCGCTCGGCATCAGCTTCTGGCCACGGCCGGCAGGGCGATCGGGCTGGGTGTAAACGGCCACGATCTCGTACGGGCTGTCGAGCAGGGCCTTGAGGTGTTCGGCGGCAAACTCTGGAGTGCCTGCAAAGACGATGCGCATGGAGTTCTCGCTTCAAAAAAGAAAAAGGCTTGCCGGAGCAAGCCTTCTGGAAGGTGGGGATCAGGCTTGCTGGCGGTGCTGCTTTTCCAGCTTCTTCTTGATCCGGTCGCGCTTGAGCTGCGACAGGTAGTCGACGAACAGCTTGCCGTTGAGGTGATCGAATTCGTGCTGTACGCACACGGCCAGCAGGCCCTCGCATTCCAGCTCGTAGGGCTTGCCGTCGCGGTCCTGGGCCTTGACGCGGACACGCAGCGGGCGGTCGACGTTCTCGTAGAAGCCCGGTACCGACAGGCAGCCTTCCTGGTATTGGCCCATGTCGTGGGTCAGCTCTTCGACCGTGGGGTTGATGAAGACCCGCGGCTCGCTGCGGTCTTCGCTGAGGTCCATGACCACGACTTGCAGGTGCACGTTGACCTGGGTGGCAGCCAGGCCGATGCCAGGGGCTTCGTACATGGTTTCAAACATGTCGTCGATCAGCTGACGCAGGGCGTCGTCGAACACCGTCACCGGCTTGGCGATGGTGCGCAGGCGCGGGTCCGGGAATTCGAGAATGTTCAAGATGGCCATAAGTCAGGCAGTCACTGTGCGTTCGGTTGAAAACTGAGCACACATAATAAAGGGAAACGGGGATTTCGGCACCTGGCAAGCTCGTCTAGGGTGTCTATGGGCTTGATAGCCCCCAATCAATTGACAGCTTTTCAAAGTGTTACCCACAAAGTTATCCACAGCTTGTGCCACGTTTATGGCCCCGTTTTGATCAAGGATGATCGCTATGTCCATGTACCATTCGTCGCCTTGCTCGCCTGCCGAACTGGAGGCGCGGCTGCGACTGCACCGCCTTCCCGAGACTGGATTGCGACGCTTTCATAACTTGCTCGATGCCTTCGGCAGCGCCTCTTCAGCACTTGGCGCGCCGGGTTCTGCCTGGCGTGCGCTTGGCATCCCCCAGGCCACCATCGATGCCCGGCGCAGCGCTGAGGTACGCGATGGAGCCTTGGCCGCGATGGCCTGGCTAGAGCGCCCCGGCCAGCATTTACTGATGTGGGACGACCCGGACTACCCCGCGCTGCTAGCAGAAATCGACGATGCCCCACCGCTGCTTTTCGTGGCTGGCGACCCGGCACTGCTTGCCCGTCCGCAGCTGGCAATTGTGGGCAGCAGACGTGCCACACCCCCGGCCCTGGATACTGCCGGGGCGTTTTCCCGCTACCTTGCGCAGGCGGGTTTCGTCATCACCAGCGGGCTGGCCGTAGGCATCGACGGTGCCGCTCATCGGGCCGCGTTGCAGGCGGGAGGGGGCACGATTGGCGTCTTGGGCACAGGGTTGCAAAAACTTTATCCACAGCGCCACCGAGAGCTGGCCCAGGCGATGGTCGACAGTGGCAGCGCACTGGTTTCGGAGTACCCGCTGAATGCCGGGCCGCTGCCGGGTAACTTCCCGCGGCGCAATCGGATCATCAGTGGCTTGTCGTTGGGCGTGCTGGTGGTTGAAGCCAGCCTGGCCAGTGGTTCGCTGATCACGGCGCGTTTGGCGGCCGAGCAAGGCCGTGAGGTGTATGCCATACCGGGCTCTATCCACCACCCTGGGTCCAAGGGCTGCCACCAGCTGATTCGTGACGGCGCGCTACTGGTGGAAACCGTGGAGCAGATCATGGAAACCCTGCAGGGCTGGCAGAACCTGCCACCTGCGGTTGCCGACAAATTCGATCATCCCTTGCTTGCCTTGCTGCATGCCGCACCACAAACCAGCGAAAGCCTGGCCCACTGCAGCGAGCAGCCGCTGGCCGTAGTGCTGGCACAACTTACCGAGCTTGAGCTGGAAGGCCGGGTCAGCAGTGAAGCCGGGCGTTGGTTTGCCCGCGTGGGCTAAGTACACTGCGCATATGCAAGGTATATAGGCGGAGTAACAGCAATGGTGAGCAGTTTTCGTGTGCAACAAGCCGCACGTGAGATCCGGGCGGGCGCAGTGATCGCCTACCCGACGGAAGCGGTCTGGGGCCTGGGCTGCGACCCCTGGAACGAGGACGCGGTGTACCGCCTGCTGGCGCTGAAATCGCGGCCTGTGGATAAAGGGCTGATCCTGATTGCCGACAACATCCGCCAGTTCGACTTCCTGTTCGAGGATTTCCCCGAAGACTGGATTGATCGCATGGGGAGCACCTGGCCGGGGCCGAACACCTGGCTGGTACCGCACCAGGACCTGTTGCCCGAGTGGGTGACCGGGCAGCATGACACCGTGGCGCTGCGTGTCAGCGACCACCCGGTGGTGCGTGAACTGTGTGCGTTGGTCGGGCCATTGATTTCCACCTCGTGCAACCCGGGCGGGCGCCCGGCGGCGAAGACCCGGTTGCGGGTGGAGCAGTACTTCCATGGGCAGCTGGATCTGGTGTTGGGTGGGGCCTTGGGTGGAAGGAAGAATCCGAGTGTCATTCGCAACCTGGCTACTGGTGAGGTTGTGCGGCCGGGCTAAACACATATCCACAAATGTGGCAGGAAATCCTGTGGGAGCGGGTTACCCGCGAGGAGGCCAGCCCAGGCAACCATCTGTGGATGGCACGGGCTTCGGTCTAAAACCAGTCAGTTAAGCAGTAAGGGCTGACGGGCGCTTGCCTTAAGATGATGGGTGCCTATGCGATCGAGCGCCGCCCGCGCGGCGCTTCGCGGGACAAGCCCGCTCCCACATCTGTTTCGGGCCAGTCACTCCTGTGAGGCCACCTCTGTCCGCCTTGTTTGTCCCATTCGATATCAGGGGTGGGCAACAGCTCTTCAACCATCTCCAGCCATGCTCCAAGGCAGCAACCCATCTGGCACAGGAATAATTGGCCCGAAACAGATGTGGGAGCGGGCTTGTCCCGCGAAGCGCCGCGCGGGCGGCGCTCGATCTCTTAGGCGATGAATCTCTGTCGGCGAGCGCTTTGCACCCAGACACGACCCGGGGCGGTGGAGTCAGGCTTTTCTGATTTTGCCAAAATGGCTGTCCAGCTTGCGGCTTGGGAAATATCCTACGAGCCGCGTCCCCTGCCATCACCTTCTCAGTGGGAACCTCTGCCCTTAGGCTTAAACCGTCGCCGAATAACTTGGCGATCGGGTGTGGTAACCCGGGTTCAGGGTGATCTTGGCAGTCCATGGCGGCTGTTCGCAGGAGGCTTCGTGCCTGCTGGGTTTTAGATCTCCCACCCGGTTTACCACCCTGCGTACAGCTGCCACCCATTCGTGTGGTAACGACTGGGTGAAGCCATGAGCGGAGATCTAATGATGAAGAAAATGGTTCCAGATCCACCCCTACCCTGCACCTCCACCCGCCCCTTTGGCCGCTGCGATGCCGGCCACGAACCGCTGTTTACCGTAAACCCGAACATTTCCGCCGAGGACGCCCTGGTCCATGTAGCCCTGTACCTGCGCGGCGCCTATGAGACGGGCTCCAAAGCCCTGGAATACCTGCGCGAAGAGGGTCGTGGCATGTATTGGTCGAGCCTGCATTCCATTGAACTGGCTGAAGGATTGGTGGAGTCGATACTCGATGGCATCGAGTCGTCACCAACCCCAACAAGCCGGCCACCACAGAGGTAGCGTTTTCACTAAAGATCGATTCTGTGGCTGTGGGGGCATGTTGGCCTGCCCTCACAGAAACCTCCTACGAACGCTATAGCAGGTCATCACCTGCCTGCCGCTTGGCATCCGTTTTATGCTTTGAACGCTCGAGACTCCCGACAACGGGATGTTGAGGTTTGTACCTAGGCTTGTACAATGTTTGTGCTGGGTATCTGTCAAATTCATAAGCAGAAGCCACCAAGCCTATTGCCCATTCAGCAGTGCTGCCTGGGTCGAGAAAAACCTGATCCAGGTCCTGCCTGGAAAGGATTTGAAGAAATGCATGTACTGACTTTTAGCCAGGCTCGCGCCGACCTGAAGCAGACGATGGATGATGTATGTCGGGATCACGAACCCGCGATCATTACGCGCCAGCGCGGTGAGCCGGTGGTCATGATCTCGCTTGAGGACTACAACGGCATGCAAGAGACCATGTACCTGCTGGGTTCTTCAGCCAATGCCAAGCGCTTGCGCGCATCCATTGATCAGCTGCGGTCGGGTAAAGCTGCTACCCATGAGCTGCCCATAGATGAACATGAAGTCAAAACAACGCAACAAGACTGAAGCTCGCAATTCTGTAAGCGTTGCGTTTACTTCAGAAGGTTGGGAAGACTACTGCCATTGGAAAGATGCTGACACTGATGTGTTTACGACGATCAACGCCCTGATCAAGGAGTGCCTGCGTACTCCTTTCAAAGGCACCGGCAAGCCTGAGCCACTCAAGGGCGACCTTTCAGGATTCTGGTCTCGTCGTATTACTCGCGAACATCGGTTGGTCTACCTCTTCGAAGGTGGGCAGATGACAATCTTGCAGTGCCGATATCACTACGACGATTGATCATGCCCCGCCTTTGCTGGCAAACCCAATCCCAATCGGATAACGCCGTACTCAAGGCCGAAACAGCACTTGTGGGAGCGGGTTCACCCGCGAACACCGGTGAAGCCGGTGCCATACACCGCGGTGGCTGCTTCGCGGGCATGCCCGCTCCCACAGGGAATGTGTCTGGCTCAGGGGATCAGTACAGTCGATCCTACAGTCCGCCGCGCCGACAGCTCAGCCTGCGCCTTGGCCGCCTCACTCAACGGATACCTTTGCTGGATATCCACCACCAGCTTGCCATTGCCAATCATCGCAAACAGGTCATCCGCCATGGCCTGGGTGTTCTCGGCATTATTCGCATAGGTCGCCAGCGTCGGCCGGGTCACATACAGCGAGCCCTTCTGCGCCAGAATCCCCAGGTTCACCCCGCTCACCGCACCCGAGGCATTGCCAAAGCTCACCATCAACCCACGCGGCTGCAGGCAGTCCAGCGAGGTCAGCCAGGTATCGGCACCCACACCGTCATACACCACCGGGCATTTCTTGCCGTCGGTCAGTTCCAACACCCGTTTGGCCACATCTTCTTGGCTGTAGTCGATGGTCGCCCATGCGCCCAACGCCTTGGCCCGCTCGGCCTTCTCGGCAGAGCTCACGGTGCCGATCAACCTGGCCCCCAGCGCCTTGGCCCACTGGCACGCCAGCGAACCCACGCCACCCGCTGCGGCATGGAACAGGATCACGTCACCCGCCTTCACCTCATAGGTCTGCTTCAGCAGGTACTGCACGGTCAAACCCTTGAGCATCACCGCCGCTGCCTGCTCGAAGCTGATATTGTCGGGCAGCTTGACCAGGTTGGCCTCCGGCACCGTATGCACCTCGCTGTAAGCGCCCAGCGGGCCGCCGGCATGGGCCACGCGGTCACCGACCTTCAGCCGGGTCACGCCCTCGCCCACAGCCTCGACCACGCCCGCCGCTTCGGTACCCAGGCCCGAAGGCAGGGATGGCGGTGCATAGAGCCCGCTGCGGAAGTAGGTGTCGATGAAGTTCAGGCCGATTGCATGGTTGCGCACGCGCACCTGCTGTGGCCCGGGCGGGGCGGGTTCGAATTCCACAAACTGCAGCACTTCCGGGCCGCCATGCTGGCTGAACTGGATACGCTTGGCCATCTCGCACTCCTGTCGTCGGGATCGGGAAAAGGCCTTCTATCGGACGCCTTTGCTTGATCGCCGTCAACTGCGGCGCGCGGGCTGGCGGTGGTATGCTACGCGGCGAATTCTTCCCTGCCCGTTCCTGGTGACCCGATGACTAGCCGCACCGAGGCCGTGAAAGCCTACCTGCTCGACCTGCAAGACCGCATCTGCTCTGCCCTCGAAAGCGAAGACGGCGGCGCCCGCTTCGTCGAGGACGCCTGGGTGCGCGAAGCCGGTGGCGGGGGCCGCACGCGGGTGATCGGCGACGGCAAGCTGATCGAGAAAGGCGGGGTCAACTTCTCCCACGTGTTCGGCGCCGGCCTGCCACCGTCGGCCAGTGCCCACCGCCCTGAACTGGCGGGCCGTGGTTTCGAGGCGCTGGGGGTGTCGCTGGTGATCCACCCGCACAACCCGCATGTGCCCACGTCCCACGCCAACGTGCGCTTTTTCATCGCCGAGAAGGAAGGTGAAGAGGCGGTGTGGTGGTTCGGCGGCGGCTTCGACCTGACCCCGTATTACGGCAATGAAGAAGACTGCATCCACTGGCACCGCGTGGCCGAGCAGGCCTGCGCGCCGTTCGGCGCCGACGTGTACCCGCGCTACAAGGCCTGGTGCGACCGCTATTTCCACCTCAAGCATAGGGGCGAGCCTCGCGGCATCGGCGGCCTGTTCTTCGATGACCTGAACGAGTGGGACTTCGACACCTGCTTCGCCTTCATCCGCGCCATCGGCGATGCCTACGTCGATGCCTACCTGCCGATCATCCAGCGCCGCAAGGACACGCCCTACACCTCGCAGCAACGCGAGTTCCAGGAATACCGCCGCGGCCGCTACGTGGAGTTCAACCTGGTCTACGACCGTGGCACCCTGTTCGGCCTGCAGTCCGGCGGCCGCACCGAATCAATCCTCATGTCGCTGCCGCCGCAGGTGCGCTGGGGCTACGACTGGAAGGCCGCGCCCGGCAGTGAAGAAGCGCGCCTGACCGAGTACTTCCTGCAAGACCGCGACTGGCTCGGCCAGTAAGCCTGTGCACAACCAAGGAGCCGTCATGGACCAGTACGTCGTTTTTGGCAACCCGATCGGCCACAGCAAGTCGCCGCTGATCCACCGCCTGTTCGCCGAGCAGACCGGTGAAGACCTGGAATATGCCACCCTGCTGGCGCCGCTGGACGAGTTCAGCGACTGCGCACGCGGCTTCTTCAAGCAAGGCAGCGGTGGCAATGTCACTGTGCCGTTCAAGGAAGAGGCTTACCGCCTGTGCGACAGCCTGACCCCACGGGCCCAGCGTGCTGGCGCCGTGAACACGCTGAGCAAGCTGGCTGATGGCACCTTGCAGGGTGACAACACCGATGGCGCCGGCCTGGTGCGTGACCTGACGGTGAATGCAGGGGTCGAGCTGGTGGGCAAGCGAATTCTGATCCTCGGTGCCGGTGGTGCAGTGCGTGGCGTGCTGGAGCCGATCCTGGCGCACAAGCCGCAATCGCTGGTGATTGCCAACCGTACCGTGGAAAAGGCCGAGCAGCTGGCGCGTGAGTTCGATGCACTAGGGCCGGTGGTAGCCAGTGGGTTTGCCTGGTTGCAGGAGCCGGTGGATGTGATCATCAATGCCACTTCGGCGAGTTTGGCCGGGGAATTGCCGCCGATTGCCGACAGTTTGGTTGAGGCGGGGCGCACGGTCTGCTACGACATGATGTATGGCAAGGAACCGACGCCGTTTTGCCAGTGGGCCGAGAAGCTGGGCGCGGCCAAGGTGCTGGATGGGTTAGGGATGCTGGCTGAGCAGGCGGCTGAGGCGTTCTTTATCTGGCGTGGGGTTAGGCCGGATACGGCGCCGGTTTTGGCTGAACTACGCCGGCAATTGGCTCGGGGCTGAGAATTTGGGGCCGCTTTGCGGCCCATCGCGACACAAGGCCGCTCCTACAAAGACCGCGAAATACTTGCTGGCGCGGTCCCCTGTAGGAGCGGCCTTGCGTCGCGATGGGCTGCAAAGCAGCCCCAAGATCTCAACCCAACCTCATTCTTCAAACCGGATCGGGCACAGCTCCACCCCTTCCAGCTTCTGCAATTCTTCAATCACCTGCGGCCTCGCCCGATGCAAGGTCAAGCTCCCCCCCATCCGCCCCAACCGCCGCGCCTCGCGGTGCAACATATCCACACCCGAGTAATCGATAAAATTCACCTGCCGCGCATCGATCACCACATGTGGCCCCTGGCAGCGCTGCAAGCGCACCTGCAGGTAATGCGCTGCGCCAAAGAAGATCGACCCGCCCACCCGCAGCACATCCGCCTCCCCTTCACGGCTCTGCTGCACCCGTGGCCGTGAGGTGCGCTTCAAATAGAAGAACAGCGACGCCAGCACCCCGGCGTAGATTGCTGTCTGCAGCTCCAGCAACAAGGTCGCCGCCGCCGTCAGCGCCATTACCAGAAACTCCGAACGGCTGACCCGGAACAGCGCACGAATCCCGCGGTGGTCCACCAACCCCCAGCAGATCAACAGAATGCTGCCTGCCATGGCCGGAATGGGCAGGTGTGCGATCACCCCGGCGCCGACAACGGCGAACAGCGCCACCCACAGCGCCGAGAACACCCCGGCCATCGGCGAACGGGCACCGGCCTCATAGCTCAGGCCCGAACGGGTGAAGGAGCCGGCAGACAGGTAGCCAGAGAAAAATGCCCCGGCAATGTTCGACAGGCCTTGTGCGCGAATTTCCTGGTCGGGGTCGATCAGTTGTTCCGAACGCGCTGACAGCGAGCGGGCAATCGACAGACTGGTGACCAGCCCCAGCATGCCCACCGCCACGGCGCTGGGCAGCAGGCGCAATATCAGTTCCACGTCCAGCAACGGCAGCGGGCTGAACGGCGGCAGTTGCCCGGTGAACACCGCTACCCGCTGCACATGGCCAAAGTAGCCCGGCAGCAGCCAGGCCAACAGGCTGACCAGCATCAGGCTTATCAACAGGCTCGGCCAGCGCGGGCGCCAGAGTTTGAACGCTACGCCGATTATTACGGTGGCCAGGCCGAGGGCCAGCGACGGCAGGTGGACCTCACCGGCGTGGCTGGCCAGGTCTTGCACGGTCTTCAGCGCCGTGGCCTGGCTGGGCAGGTCCATGCCCAGCAGGTTGGGTAATTGGCCCAGGGCGATGACGATGGCGGCACCGAGGGTGAAACCGAGCACCACGGAATGCGAGACGAAATTGACCAGCGCGCCGAAGCGCAGTAACCCCAGCAGCAATTGGAAGATGCCGCCAAGGAAGGTCAGCAGCAACACCAAGGTCACGTAGTCGGCACTGCCGGCGACGGCCAGGGGGCTGATGCTGGCGTAGAGGACGATGGAGATGGCCGCGGTCGGGCCACAGATCAAGTGCCAGGACGAACCCCACAGGCAGGCGATCAGCACCGGTACGATGGCGGCGTACAGGCCGTACTCGGCGGGCAGGCCGGCGATCAGGGCGTAGGCGATGGATTGCGGCAGGGCGAGGATGGCACCGCTCAGGCCGACTAGCAGATCCTGGCGCAGGCTGCGGCCCGATTGGCGGGGGAGCCAGGAGAGGAAGGGCAGCAGGTGGAAGAGGCGATGCATGAGATATCCACAGTTCCGAAGGTACACTGTCCCATTGTAGGAGCGGGTTTACCCGCGAATGCGGCGGTACATTCACTGCAGCATTCGCGGGTAAACCCGCTCCTACAATGGGGCGCGTCACGTCTGAGATTACAGCTTGGCTTTGACAGCCTCCAGGGCATTGCCATCGGCCTTGGTCGTCACCCCAGCCAACCATCCTTCCAGCAACGCTGGATGCGCTTTCACCCAAGCCTTGGCCGCTTCATCGAAGCTGATCTTCTTGTCCACAACCTCGGCCATGATGGCGTTTTCCATGTCGAGTGTGAAATTCAGGTTACCCAGCAGCTTCGCTGCATTCGGGCAGGCTTGTGAATAACCCTTGCGGGTCAGGGTGTACACCTCGCCCTTGCTGCCGAACCACTTTTCCCCGCCCGTCAGGTAATGCATCTTCAACTTCACGTTCATCGGGTGCGGAGTCCATCCAAGGAAGGTGATGAACTGCTGCTTCTTCACCGCCCGGTCGACTTGGGTCAGCATCGCCTGTTCGCTGGACTCCACCAGCTTCCACTGGCCGAGGTTGAACTCATTCTTGTCGATGATTTCCTTCAGCGAAAGGTTGGCCGGTGCGCCGGAGCCAATCCCGTACAGCTTCCTGTCGAACGGGTCGGCGTGCTTCTGCAGGTCGGCGAAGTCCTTTACCCCGGCATTCCACACATAGTCGGGCACTGCCAGGGTAAATTCGGTTCCCTCCAGGTTGCGCGACAGCTGCTGCACATCGCCATTGGCGATGAACTTGTCATGGAAGCCCTGCTGCGCCGGCATCCAGTTGCCAAGGAAGGCATCGACCCTGCCGTCCTTGAGGCCGCCGTAGATGATTGGCACCGCCAGGCTGTCGATCTTCACTTGGTAGCCCAGGCTTTCCAGCAATAGGCGGGCTACGGCATTGGTCGTGGCGATGTCGCTCCAGCCGGGGTCGGCCATTTTCACGGTACTGCATTGTGCGTCGCTGTCGGCGGCGTGGGCCGTGGCGGCACCCAGGCCCAAGGCCAGGGTGAATACGGCGGCGGAGAACTTGTGCATGACGGCCTCTCTTCTCAATCCAGGGGTGCGGGCTGTGGATAACGTGCCTTGCGCTCGAGGTCGTCGAGATCGATGTGGTTGCGCATGTACTGTTGGCTGGCGTCCACCAGCGGTTGGTGGTCCCAGCTTTTCAGCTTGCCGATGGCCAGCGCCTCGGCCACCAGGCGGCGGCGCCGTTGGCTGGCCAGTACCTGCTGGCGCAGGCTGGGGATATCCCAACGCTGCTGTGCTTCATCGACAAATGCCTGCAGCAGCGCCTGGTGGTCCGGGCTGCCGGTGAGGTTCTCCCGCTCGTGCGGGTCGCGGCTCAGGTCATAGAGTAGGCAAGGGTCATCTTCGCTGTACACGAATTTGTAAGGCCCGCGGCGGATCATCATCAGTGGTCCGACGGTGCCTTCGGCCATGTACTCGCCGATCACCTCGTCGTGGCCGCCGTGCCCTTGCAGGTGGCCGAGCAGCGAGCGGCCGTCCAGGTGCAGGTCTTTATCCACAGAGCCGCCAGCCAGTTCGACCAGGGTTGGTAGCAGGTCGCAGGTCGAGACCGAGGCGCTGATCCGGCCAGCGGCAAAGCGCTTCGGTGCGTGGACCAGCAGTGGCACCCGCGCGGACATCTCGAACCAGTGCATTTTGTACCAGAGGCCACGCTCGCCAAGCATGTCGCCGTGGTCGCCAGAGAACACGATCAGGGTGTCGTCGGCCAGGCCGCATTCCTCCAAGGTTTGCAGTAGCTGGCCGATGTTGTCGTCGATGTAGCTGCAAGCGCCGAAGTAGGCGCGGCGGGCATCGCGGATCTTGTCCACAGGCAGCGGCTTGTTCCACAGGTCGTAGACTTTGAGCAGGCGCTGCGAATGCGGGTCGAGTTCTGACTGGCTGAATTCGGCACGGGGCATGGGGATATCCACACCCTCATAGCGATTCCAGTAGCGCTTGGGGATAGTGTACGGGTCGTGCGGGTGGGTCATCGACACGGTCAGGCAGAATGGCCGGCCATCGTTTTCACGCACATGGTCGTACAGGTACTGGCGCGCCTTGAACACCACCTCTTCATCGAAATCCAGCTGATTGGTGCGCACGCATGGCCCGGCCTGCAGCACCGAGGACATGTTGTGGTACCAGCTTGGGCGCACGTCCGGTTCATCCCAGTTCACCGCCCAGCCGTAGTCGGCCGGGTAGATGTCGCTGGTCAGGCGTTCTTCGTAGCCGTGCAGCTGGTCCGGGCCGCAGAAGTGCATCTTGCCCGACAGCGCAGTGCGATAGCCCAGGCGGCGCAGGTAATGGGCGTAGGTCGGGATGTCGGCGGGGAAATCGGCAGCGTTGTCGTAGGCGCCTATACGGCTGGGCAACTGGCCGCTGACCAAGGTGAAGCGCGACGGGGCACACAGCGGGCTGTTGCAGTAGGCCGAATCGAACACCACGGCCTGTTCGGCCAGGCGGCTCAGGTGTGGCATCTGGATTGGCGACGGGCCGTAGATCGGCAGCAAGGGTGCGGCCATCTGGTCGGCCATGATGAACAGGATATTCGGGCGCGTCATGGTGGCATCCATCGTTGAGGGTTATGCGTACCGCTTGCCTATCAAGATGCGACTGTGGATAACATGGGTAAAGCCCATGGCGGGCAATGACTGGGATTAGCCCTGCTTATGTTTGACCACCTTGCCAAGTTGTCGCTGGATAGCTTGCGTGTGTTCGAGGCCGCCGCACGGTTGCGTGGCTTTACCGCTGCGGCGCTGGAACTGGGTACTACGCAGCCGGCGGTAAGCCAGCAAGTCAAACGGCTGGAGGCACAGTTGGACACGCGCCTGTTCGACCGCATTTACCGGGGTATCGAGCTGACCGAGGCTGGCCAGGTGCTGTTCGAACAGGTTCATCAAGGCCTGCAGGCCATGGAGGACGGCATCGCCCAGGCCAGTGGGCGGGGCCAGCGCGAAGTGCTGCAGGTGGCTACCGACTTCGCTTTTGCGGCGTTCTGGCTGATGCCACGGCTGCAGCGTTTTCACGAGGCTTATCCACAGGTGGACGTGAGCCTGGTCACCGGTGAGCGCAGCCAGGGCATGTTGCGGCCGGACATTGATGTAGCGGTGCTATTTGGCGACGGGCGCTTTCACCAGGGCGAGAGCCGTTGGCTATTCGATGAGGAGGTTTTCCCGGTGTGCAGCCCCCGGCTGACTCATGGCAAACCCTTGTCAGCCGTGGCTTTGCAACGGTTGCCCTTGCTGCACTTGAAGGGCGAGCAGGCTAGCCGCTGGTTTGACTGGGCGGGCGTGTTTCGCGGGTTTGGCGTGGCCAGCCCGCCGCCGACGGGGCAGTTGCGGTTCGATAACTACACGTTGCTGATCCAGGCGGCGATCGCTGGGCAGGGGGTGGCTATCGGTTGGGGTCACCTGGTGGATGGGTTGGTGGAGCAAGGGTTGCTATGCCGGCCGTTGGAGGGGAGTTTGCGCTCGGCGCGCGGGTATTACGCGGTGTTGCCGCCACGCAAGCGGCGTGGAGCGTTGATCGAGCGGTTTGTGGATTGGCTGGAGCATGAGCGCAGCCTTTGAGATTTTCGGGCCGCTTTGCGGCCCATCGCCGGCAAGCCAGCTCCCACAGGAAAGGTGCCAATCTGACAGTGGTGGCATTGCCGCAGAGACTGTGTTGCCTGAAACACCCGTCCCTGTGGGAGCTGGCTTGCCGGCGATGGGCTGCAAAGCAGCCCCGGCAATCTAGACCACGAAGTTGAGATGCTCGCCCCGGTGCAAATCCAGCTCCAGCATATCCGCCATCCCCGCCGCGACCCTGGCCAGGTGCCGCAACGGCTCAGCCAATCCCGGCTCAAGCGTGCCCTCGGTACTGCGAAAATGCTCCATGCCCAACCCGGGCAGCTCCTGCGGCGCATTGATCAACGTCCAGTGCAAGGCACTGCGCTGTAACCCGTCCACCACCTGGTCCACACACTCCCGCTCTGCCTCGCTGTACTTGCCTGGCTCATCCAGCACAGCGAAATCGCCCACCAGCAACAGCCGGCGTATAGTCGTACGCTTCAGCCCCGTCAGCAGCGCCTCGCTCAAGCGTGCCTGCCCCGGCAAGTCGCCGGGCGCCAACGCAGGCAGCAAGGCAATCACCGCCGAACCGCCTGCCGCGCCCTGCTCCGCTTGGTCGGCATTGCCCAGCCCGCCTATCTTGAAATGCAGGCCCGGGCGCGGGGCATGGCGGTTGAGGTCTTCGACCACGGCAGTGACCTCGTGCTGGCGCGACAGCAGTTCGACCATCAGGGCACTGCCCAGGCTGCACTCAGGCCCGAACAGGACCAGCTTGAACACTGGGGTTTCGGCGTTTTTCACTGCATCACTCCCTTTGCAGGTGGTGATGGTTGGACCGCAATCAGGAGTTATCGTGCAGAGGATCAAGGGTTATCACGCCCACGTGTATTACGACGCAGCGACCATGGAGCAGGCCCGTGAACTGTGCGAGGAAGCGGCGCGGCTGTTTCCGGTAACCATGGGCCGCATGCATCAGAAACCGGTAGGGCCGCACCCGGACTGGAGCTGCCAGCTGGCGTTCGAGCCGGAGTATGTCGGGGTAGTGCTGCCTTGGTTGGCGCTGTATCGGAAGGGCTTGGTGGTGTTCATGCACCCGCTGACCGGGGACGAACTGGCGGACCACCGCGATCATGCGATCTGGATGGGGGCTGTGCGGCCTTTGGATCTGTCGATTTTTGGGGGGTAGATTGAGGTAGCCTGTGCTGACCTCTTCGCGGGTAAACCCGCTCCTACAGGGCCTTGTAGGAGCGGGTTTACCCGCGAATCAGGCGACGCGGATTAGCGACGAGCGCCACGCACCCCTTCAGCCAATGCCGAACACAGGCTCAATACATCGCTCACCGCCTGCTCCCCAGTCTTGGCCTGGGCAATCTTGTCGACCAGCGCCGACCCCACCACCACACCATCGGCCAAGCGGGCGATGTTCGCCGCCTGCTCTGGCGTACGAATGCCGAAACCTACGCTGATCGGCAGGTCGGTATGCCGACGCAGGCGGGCAATGGCCTCGGTCACGTGCTCGGTGGTCGCCGAGCCGGCACCGGTCACGCCGGCCACCGATACGTAGTAGACAAACCCGGAGCTGCGCTCCAGCACGCGCGGCAGGCGCGCGTCGTCGGTGGTCGGAGTGGTCAGGCGGATGAAGTCGATGCCCACAGCCTGGGCCGGGGTGGCCAGCTCGGCGTCATGCTCTGGCGGCAGGTCGACGATGATCAGGCCATCGACGCCGGCTTGCTTGGCCTCAGCCACGAACTTTTCCACGCCAAAGCGGTGGATCGGGTTGTAGTAGCCCATCAGCACGATCGGCGTGGTCTGGTTATCCACACGGAATTCGCGAACCATCTGCAGGGTCTTGGCCAAGGTCTGGCCAGCTTCCAGGGCGCGCAGGGTGGCCAGCTGAATCGCCACGCCATCGGCCATCGGGTCGGTGAACGGCATGCCCAGTTCGATCACGTCGGCGCCAGCGGCCGGCAGGCCCTTGAGGATCTGCAGCGAGGCGTCGTAGCCTGGGTCGCCTGCGGTGACGAAGGTGACCAGCGCCGAGCGGCCTTCGGCTTTCAGCTCGGCGAAACGTTGTTCAAGACGGCTCATGCCTGTTTCTCCTGGGCGGCCATGTGGCTCATGACGGTTTGCATGTCTTTGTCACCGCGGCCCGACAGGCAGATCACCATCAGGTGGTCCTTGGGCAGCTTTGGTGCGCGCTTGATCGCTTCGGCCAGGGCGTGGGAGCTTTCCAGGGCCGGGATGATGCCTTCCAGGCGGCAGCAGGCATGGAATGCGTCCAGCGCCTCGTCATCAGTGATGCTGACGTATTCCACGCGCTTCACTTCGTGCAGGTAGGCGTGCTCCGGGCCGATGCCCGGGTAGTCGAGGCCTGCGGAAATCGAGTGGGCGTCGGTGATCTGGCCGTCTTCGTCCTGCAGCAGGTAGGTACGGTTGCCGTGCAGCACACCCGGTACGCCGCCGTTCAGGCTGGCCGCGTGCTTGTCGGTGTTCACGCCGTGGCCACCGGCTTCGACGCCGATGATCTGTACGCTTGGCTCTTCGAGGAACTCATGGAACAGGCCCATGGCGTTGGAGCCACCACCGACGCAGGCAACCAGGCTGTCTGGCAGGCGGCCTTCCTTCTCTTGCAACTGGGCGCGGGTTTCCTTGCCGATGATCGACTGGAAGTCACGGACCATGGCTGGGTACGGGTGTGGGCCAGCCACGGTACCGATCAGGTAGAAGGTGTCGTCGACGTTGGTGACCCAGTCGCGCAGGGCTTCGTTCATGGCGTCTTTCAGGGTGCCGGTGCCGGCGGTAACCGGCACGATCTCGGCGCCCAGCAGCTTCATGCGGAACACGTTGGCCTGCTGGCGCTCGATGTCGGTGGCGCCCATGTAGATCACGCAAGGCAGGCCGAAGCGGGCAGCGACGGTGGCGGTAGCCACGCCGTGCATGCCGGCGCCGGTTTCGGCGATCAGGCGCTTTTTGCCCATGCGCTTGGCCAGCAGCACCTGGCCGATGCAGTTGTTCACCTTGTGCGCGCCGGTGTGGTTGAGTTCTTCACGCTTGAAGAAGATCTTGGCGCCGCCGCAGTGCTCGGTCAGGCGCTCGGCGAAGTACAGCGGGTTGGGGCGGCCGATGTAGTCGCGCTGGAAGTAGGCCAGCTCTTCAAGGAACTTGGGGTCGGCTTTGGCCGCTTCGTACTCGCGGGCCAAGTCCAGCACCAGTGGCATCAAGGTTTCGGCCACGTAGCGGCCGCCGAACGAGCCGAACAGGCCGTTGGCGTCGGGGCCGGGGCGGTATTGGGACTGGGTCATGGGGCGCTCCAGGGCGTAATGAATGAGTGATGGGCTTTACTCTAACCAGGGCAAGCCCGGCTGAAAACCGATAAGATTGCGTTAACTTGTCAGAAAAACTCACAGGTAACATGGCCCACGACCTCCCTCCCCTGAACGCCCTGCGCGCCTTCGAGGCGACCGCCCGGCTCAACAGCGTCAGCCAGGCGGCTGAAGCGCTGCACGTCACCCATGGCGCCGTCAGCCGGCAGATCAAAGTACTTGAGGAGCACCTGGGCGTGGCCTTGTTCGTCAAGGACGGGCGTGGCATCAAACTCACAGATGCCGGTGTGCGCCTGCGCGATGCCAGTGGCGAGGCCTTCGACCGCCTGCGCAGCGTGTGTTCCGAGTTGAGCCGCGATGTCAGCGAAGCGCCGTTCGTGCTGGGCTGCTCCGGCAGCTTGCTGGCGCGCTGGTTCATCCCTCGGCTGGGGCGGCTTCAGGCGGACCTGCCGGAGTTGCGCCTGCACTTGTCGGCGGGTGAAGGTGACCTCGACCCACGGCGGCCGGGGCTGGATGCATTGCTGGTGTATGCCGAGCCACCATGGCCGGCAGATATGCAGGTGCATGTTTTGGCTGAAGAACGCATCGGGCCAGTATTGAGCCCGCATTTCGCCGGTTTCGAGCGGCTGCAGGGGGCGCACGCCCAGGCATTGCTGGATGAAAGCCTGCTGCATACTACGTCGCGCCCGCAGGCTTGGCCTACGTGGGTCGCCGCACAGCAACTCGACCCGAGTGCCATTCGTTATGGCCAGGCATTCGAGCATCTGTATTATTTGCTGGAGGCGGCTGTTGCCGGGTTAGGTGTGGCGATTGCGCCGCAG
Organism: Pseudomonas sp. NPDC089407; assembly: GCF_044900445.1. NCBI lineage: Bacteria > Pseudomonadati > Pseudomonadota > Gammaproteobacteria > Pseudomonadales > Pseudomonadaceae > Pseudomonas > Pseudomonas sp. NPDC089407. The sequence goes on along the minus strand of NZ_JBJDNB010000013.1, from coordinate 81,402 downwards.
CCGCTGGTGGCCGATGACCTGCGCGCAGGCCGGTTACGGGCACCGTGGGGTTTTTCGGCGACCCAAGCCGCGCTGGCGCTGTGGGTGCCAAGGCGCGCCGCAGATGGGCGCGCCGAGCAGTTGGCGCAGTGGTTACGCGCCGAATTGGCGGGTCAGGGTGTTTAGTTGCGCTTGCACAGCAGATAGGCAGCCAGCAGGCCCAGCGCACCGACGGCAACCCCTGCCGTGGTGTACGGATGTTCCTGGGCGTAATCGCGGGTAGCGATGCCGGTCTGGCGTGTGCGCTGCTTCACTTCCTCGTAGGCATCGCTCAGCAGGCTACGCGAATGACGAAGTGCGCTCTCGGCGTTACTGCGAATGGCCTTTACCGACTTCTGGGACTCCTCCGAGGCGTCATGCTTGAGGTTCTCCAGGCTCTTCAAAAGGCTTTCGATCTCGGCTTCCATGCTTTCCAAAGACGTCTTGCGCAGCGAGTTGCGTGGCATGTTGACTCTCCTTCGCGTTGTGGGCTGTAAGGACTGCGACTCCCAAGCGAAGCGAAAGTGCGATCGAACTTTCCGCGTTTGTGCCTGCTCGCAGGTAAACCAGGCCTGCACTGCTAGGCTCAAGGTCAACGTTATTCAAGGAGAGTGCACATGTCCGATCACCACACGTACAAAATGATCGAGTTGGTAGGGTCGTCGACCACCAGCATCGAGGATGCCATTCAGAACGCCCTGGCCGAAGCGGCCAAGAGCATCAAGCTGTTGGAGTGGTTCGAAGTGGTCAACACCCGCGGACACATTCGTGACAACAAGGTCGAGCATTTTCAGGTCACGCTGAAGGTCGGCTTCCGTATCGCCAACAGCTGACACAATACCGGGCTGGATGAGCCCGGTGTGATGGGGTATCACTACAGGGGCGCCCTTAGGGGGCGCCTCTGCTGATTTCATCTGCACAAGGAAAGCGAGTGATGAACAAACTGATTGTGGCGCTGGGCCTGATGTCCCTGGCCGGTGGTGCGCTGGCGGCGGGCAAGCCGTGCGAAGAATTGAAGGCGGAAATCGCGGCCAAGCTGGATGCCAAGGGCGTTAACGGTTACAAGCTGGAAATCGTCGACAAAGGCGACCCGGCGGGCAAGGTGATTGGTAGCTGTGAGGCGGGTACCAAGGAGATTGTGTACCGTCGCGGTTAACGTGTTGGCTTCATTCGCGGGTAAACCCGCTCCCACAGGCCGGTGGAGACCTCAGGCCTTGTGATAATCCGGTGGGAGCGGGTTTACCCGCGAAGAAGTTCACTCGCTCTTGAGAGCCTGCGCCATCAATTCATAGGACCGGATCCGGTCCGCATGCTCGTACAAGTCACAGGTAAAGATCAGCTCATCCGCCCCGGTCTGCTCCAGCAGCACCTCGACTTTGGCCCGCACCTTTTGCGGGTTGCCGATCATCGCCAACCCCAGGAAGCTCCCTACCGCATCGCGCTCATGGGGCAGCCACAAACCCTCCATGCTTTCCACCGGCGGTTTCTGCATCAGGCTTTGCCCGCGAATCAGCGCGAGAATGCGCTGGTACACCGAGGTAGCCAGGTACTCGGCGTGCTCATCCGTCTCGGCCACCACCATGGGAACACCCAGCATCACATACGGCTTGTCCAGCGTGGTCGAGGGCTTGAAGTGGTTGCGGTACACGCGGATTGCCTCGTGCATGTAGCGCGGCGCAAAGTGCGAAGCGAAGGCGTAGGGCATGCCGCGCATGCCGGCCAACTGGGCGCTGAACAGGCTGGAACCGAGCAACCACAGCGGCACATCGGTGTCGTGCCCCGGCACGGCGATCACTTTTTGATCATCGGTACGTGGCCCGAGGTAGCGCGACAACTCTTCGACATCGTCCGGGAAATCGTCCGGGCCGCCCGCGCGGTCACGGCGCAAGGCATAGGCGGTCATCTGGTCTGAGCCCGGCGCACGCCCCAGGCCCAGGTCGATGCGCCCCGGGTACAGGCTGGCCAGTGTGCCGAACTGCTCGGCGATCACCAGAGGCGCATGGTTGGGCAGCATCACCCCGCCAGAGCCCACACGGATAGTCGAGGTACCCCCGGCAAGGTAGCCGATCAGCACCGATGTGGCCGAACTGGCGATACCGTCCATATTGTGGTGTTCGGCCACCCAGAAGCGGTTGTAGCCAAAGCGCTCGACGTGCTGCGCCAGGTCCAGCGAGTTGCGCAGCGATTGCGCCGGGCCTGCGTCGGCGCGTACGGGCACCAGGTCGAGGGTGGAAATCTTAATGTCACGCAGCTGCGTCATGGAGCCTCCGCATAGGTGGTTGGCCACAGGCCTTTTCAATTCTGTATGGGCACATTCGGCGGATTCAATGCTTGCTGTGCGATTGCGCTGAACTTGCCGTAGGCAGCTCGCCTCTGAACCCATAAGCACGTAACCCAGTGACCAGGAGGCATCATGAAAAAAACAGCATCGGCAATCTGGCAAGGTGGCCTGAAGGACGGCAAGGGCCTGCTTTCTACCGAAAGCGGCGCACTCAAGCAGAACCCATATGGCTTCAATACTCGCTTCGAGGGTACGCCCGGGACCAATCCGGAGGAACTGTTGGGTGCGGCGCATGCCGGCTGCTTCTCGATGGCGCTGTCGATGATGCTTGGTGAGGCGGGGCTCACTGCGGACCGGATCGACACCGCAGCCGAGGTGACCCTCGATAAGCAAGCGGATGGTTTTGCAATTACCGCTGTGCACCTGGTGCTAAGGGCCAAGGTACCCGGGGCCAGCGAGGCGCAGTTCCTCGAGATTGCCAACAAGGCGAAGGAAGGTTGCCCGGTGTCCAAGGTGTTGAACGCCAAGATCAGCCTGGATGCTGCGTTGGTAGGCTGAAGCGGCGCAACGATGGCAGTTTGCTGTAGTCTAAACAGCGTCGGCAGCACTACTGCCCTTTCAGGAGCCGTTCCATGATTCGCGTAGCAATCGCCGTGTTGGCTTCGCTGGTCGCCACGTCTGCGCTGGCGGCGGTGAAACCGTGCGAGGAACTCAAGGCCGAGATCGAAGCGAAGATCCAGGCCCAGGGGGTACCGTCCTATACCCTGGAGATCGTGCCCAACAGCGAGGTCAAGGACCAGAACATGGTGGTCGGGACCTGTGATGGTGGGACCAAGAAGATCATTTATCAGAAGAATGATCGGTAAGACTTGAGATGTTGGGGCCGCTTTGCGGCCCATCCGACCGGTCCGGCGTACCGGCAAGGCCGCTCCTACAGGGTATTGCGTACCCCTTGTAGGAGCGGCCTTGCGTCGCGATGGGCTGCGCAGCAGCCCCGGATTCACGGAATGCAGAACACGTTGCTGGGCTCGTTCACCAGCACCGTACGGCTGGCGTCATACAGCAACACCTGCGGCTCCATCACCGGCGCCCGCGCCTCCAGGCGGTAACGCTCGCCAGCCTTGAAGTCATCAAAGCGTACGGTCAGGTAACAGGTACGGTCGCGCGGCTCGGTCAGGGTGCCCCCCGAGTAGATTTCATAATCAAAGCGCACCACCAGTTCGTGCTTGCCCGGCGTTACCTGAAAGTAACGGCCGTCCTCCAGGCGCTTGCCGTCGAGGCGGTCGGCCATGATCACCCGGCCGGGGGTCATGGTGTAGAGGTCGACCCAGGCCTGCTTGGGGTCGACGGGTGGCAAGGGGCTGGCGCAGGCCCCCAGTGCACTGAGGGCGATCAGCATCATGGGCTGGCGCATGGCAAAACTCCCACTTGCGAGTTACACGCTACAAGCATAGCGCCGTTTGCGTCTCAGGTGCGCTGGCAACCCGCCGGCAGGCCTTGGCCGAGCAGTTTTTGCTGATGGTCGTACAGTTTGATCCAGGGCCGGAAGCCGATGCTGCCAGCCTGCAGCTGGTAACGCTGCCCGGCGCTGAAGTCCTTGAAGGTCAGCTTGACCTGGCAATCGCGCCACAGCGGCGCGTCGACCGGGCCGATATTGCTGGGGGTAACCGGGAACTGGTAACGCACGGTCAGCTCGTGGCTGCCGGGTTGTACTTCGAAGTAACGGCTGTCGACCCAGTCGAGCTCATCCACCTGCACGGCGTCCAGCGAGGTGTTGTCGTAGGGGGTTAAGTCGATCCAGGCCTGGTTCGGGTCCGGGTCTGGCAACGTCGAACAGGCAGATATCAGCAACAGTGAACCGGCGACCAACAATGCACGCATGGCGAAACTCCCCCTTGGCGAGATAGTCTTGGAGCGAATCGGCCTTGAGCGAGTCAGACAGTCCCGGATGCTTCGACTTTTTCTTATGCAGCGCTCAGGCCCTGGGGCACTCGACCGCGTTTTCACCCGTTTTGTTCCGCTGCTGGCAGCGCTCCTGCTGAACGGTTGCAGCAGTGCTGCCTACTATGGGCAACTGGCCGAGGGCCAATGGCAACTGCTGCGGGCACGCCAGCCGGTGGAGCAGGTAGTGGCCGACCCCGCTACCCCAGCGCCCTTGCGCGCGCACCTGCAACAGGCTGAACAGGCGCGGGCGTTTGCCAGCCAGCACTTGAAACTGCCCGACAACCGCAGCTACCGGGTGTACGCCGACCTTGGCCGCCCCTACGTGGTGTGGAACGTATTCGCCACGCCCGAACTGTCGTTGCAGCCGGTGACCCATTGCTTTCCGATTGCAGGTTGCGTGGCCTATCGCGGCTACTACCAGCAAGGCGCGGCGCGTGGTGCGGCGGCATTGATGCGCCAGAACGGGCTGGATGTGTACGTCGGTGGGGTGGAGGCCTATTCGACCTTGGGCTGGTTTGATGACCCGATACTGTCGTCGATGATGGGTTGGGGTGACGAGCGCCTGGCGACGTTGATCTTCCACGAGCTGGCTCACCAGCGCTTTTATGTGCAGGACGACACCGAGTTCAACGAGTCGTTTGCCTCGTTTGTCGAGCAGGAAGGTACGCGGCAATGGCGCGTGGCGCGTGGTCTGGCTGCGGTTGGTGAGGGTCGGGGGCAGCAGCGTGAGCAGTTCATCCGCCTGGTGCTTGCCAGCCGGGAGCGGTTGCAGGCGATTTATGCCGGGCCGCTGGATGATGCGCACAAGCGGATTGCCAAACAGGCGGAGTTTGAGCGGTTGAGGCGGGAATACCGGCAGCTGCGTGATGGCCAATGGGGCGGGGACAAGCGTTATGACGCCTGGGTGTATGGGCCGATGAACAATGCCAAGTTGTTGCCGTTTGGGTTGTATGACCAGTGGCTGCCGGCGTTTGCGGCGGTGTTCAAGAAAGTTGATGGGGACTGGACGCGGTTTTATGAGCGGGTTGAGCAACTGGGAAGGTTGCCGGTCGCTGAAAGGAAGGCTGTGTTGCAGAGGTTGATGGTTAACCTGTGAGATTTTGGGGCCGCTTTGCGGCCCATCGCGACGCAAGGCCGCTCCTACAAAGGCCCTGCATACGCCGGAAAATGTAGGAGCGGCCTTGCGTCGCGATGGGCTGCAAAGCAGCCCCAATGGCCTTCAAACTTTGATAAATGCCTGATGCATCTCGGTCAAGGTGGCAAAGTGGAAAGCTGGCTCTTCGGCCATCAATTCTTCCCGGCTACCAAACCCATACCCCACCGCCACGGCCTGCAAGCCATTGCTGCGCGCCCCGATCAGGTCATGCTTGCGGTCACCGATCATCAGCGTCTGCGCCGGGTCCAGCCCTTCTTCGTCCAGCAAATGGCGAATCAGTTCGACCTTGTTGGTACGCGTGCCGTCCAGCTCGCTGCCGTAGATCACCTTGAAGTGGTGGTCGAAGGCGAAGTGCCGGGCAATTTCACGGGCAAATTCCCACGGTTTGGAGGTGGCGATGTACAGCGTCCGGCCTTGGCCGTTCAGGGCTTCAAGCAACTCCGGAACACCGGCGAATACCAGGTTTTCGTAGAGGCCGGTCACCCGGAAACGCTCGCGATAGAAGTTAACCGCTTCCCAGGCCTTGGCTTCGTCGAAGCTGTAGAACTGCATGAAGGCCTGCAACAGGGGTGGGCCGATGAAGTGTTCCAGGCGGGCCAGATCCGGCTCGTCAATGCCCAGCTTGGCCAGGGCGTATTGGATCGAGCGAGTGATGCCCAGGCGTGGGTCGGTCAGGGTGCCGTCGAGGTCGAACAGGATGTTTTGCTGGTGCATGTACGGGGTTCCACTTGAGTCTGTGTGGCCATCATTCGCGGGTAAACCCGCTCCTACAGGGATATCACAGGGCCAGAGGTAACCCTGTGGGAGCGGGTTTACCCGCGAATACGGTCATTCAGGTTGATCGTAGCCCTCGGCCAGATGCTGGTCCTTGAGCTTCACATAATTGCCCGCGCTGTAGGAAAAGAACGCGCGCTCCTTGTCGTTCAGCAGCCGAGCCTGTTTCACCGGGCTGCCCATGTACAGGTAGCCACTGACCAGGCGCTTGCCCGGCGGCACCAGGCTGCCGGCGCCAATGATCACTTCGTCCTCGACGATGGCGCCGTCCATGATGGTGCTGCCCATGCCGACCAGAATGCGGTTGCCCAGGGTACAGCCGTGCAGCATCACCTTGTGGCCGATGGTCACTTCGTCACCGATGATGAGCGGGAAACCGTCCGGGTTGAACGGGCCGGCGTGGGTGATGTGCAGCACGCTGCCATCCTGCACGCTGGTGCGCGCACCAATGCGGATGCGGTGCATGTCGCCGCGCACCACGGTCAGTGGCCAGACTGAGCTGTCCTCACCGATCTCCACGTCCCCCAGCACCACCGCCGAACGGTCGACGAATGCCCTGGGCCCCACTTTCGGAGTGTGTTGCTGGAAGCTGCGAATGGCCATGATAGCGTCTCTCATCTGTGCCGATAGGCAGGCTGCCTGCTGCGGTCGGCGTCGATTGTAATTAAGATGGGGCAGTGTTTCTTCTGCCAAGGTATCCGAACCGTGAGTGCGAACAACCCGCTTCTGCAGCCGTACGATCTGCCGCCCTTCTCGCAAATCCGTGCCGAACACGTGTTGCCGGCGATCGAAGCGATCCTGGCCGACAACCGTAAAGCCATTGCCGAGATCCTCGAAAAGCAAGGCAAAAACCCTACCTGGGCCGGCTTGGTGCAGGCCATGGACGAACTGAACGACCGCCTGGGTGCTGCCTGGAGCCCGGTCAGCCACCTCAATGCGGTGTGCAACAGCGCCGAACTGCGCGAGGCCTACGAGTCGTGCCTGCCGGCATTGAGCGCCTACTCTACCGAACTGGGCCAGAACCGTGCGCTGTTCGAAGCCTACCAGGCGCTGATCGCCAGCCCTGAGGCTGCCAGCTTCGACGTGGCGCAAAAGACTATCCTCGAGCACGCCCTGCGTGACTTCCGCCTGTCGGGTATCGACCTGCCGGCGGACCAGCAGCAGCGCTATGCCGAGGTACAGAGCAAGCTCAGCGAACTGGGTAGCCGGTTCTCCAACCAGCTGCTCGACGCCACCCAGGCCTGGACCAAGCACGTTACCGACGAAGCCGCGCTGGCTGGCCTGACCGACTCGGCCAAGGCACAGATGGCCGCCGCCGCCCAGGCCAAGGGCCTTGACGGCTGGCTGATCACCCTGGAATTCCCTAGCTACTACGCAGTCATGACCTACGCCAGCGACCGCGCCCTGCGCGAAGAGCTGTACGCGGCCTACTGCACCCGCGCTTCGGACCAGGGTCCGAACGCCGGCCAGAACGACAATGGCCCGGTGATGCAGGAAATCCTCGACCTGCGCCAGGAACTGGCCGAGCTGCTGGGCTACAAGAACTACGCCGAGCTGAGCCTGGCGACCAAGATGGCCGAGTCCAGCGACCAGGTGCTGAGCTTCCTGCGTGACCTGGCCAAGCGCTCCAAGCCGTTTGCCGCCCAGGACCTGCAGCAGCTCAAGGCCTACGCCGCCGAGCAAGGCACCCCTGAACTGGCCAGCTGGGACGCCGGCTACTTTGGCGAGAAGCTGCGCGAGCAGCGCTACAGCGTGTCGCAGGAAGCCCTGCGCGCCTACTTCCCGATCGACAAGGTGCTGGGCGGCCTGTTCAGCATCGTGCAGCGCCTGTACGGCATCGAAATCGCCGAACTGAAAGGCTTCGACAGCTGGCACCCCGATGTGCGCCTGTTCGAAATCAAGGAAAACGGCCAGCACGTCGGCCGCTTCTTCTTCGACCTGTATGCCCGCGCCAACAAGCGTGGCGGTGCCTGGATGGACGGCGCCCGCGACCGTCGCCGCACTGCGGGCGGCCAGCTGCAGAGCCCAGTGGCCAACCTGGTGTGCAACTTCACCCCGGCCGCGCCTGGCAAACCGGCGCTGCTGACCCACGATGAAGTCACCACGCTGTTCCACGAATTTGGCCATGGCCTGCACCACATGCTGACCCGCATCGAGCATGCCGGGGTTTCCGGAATCAACGGCGTGGCCTGGGATGCGGTCGAGTTGCCAAGCCAGTTCATGGAAAACTGGTGCTGGGAGCCGGAAGGCCTGGCGCTGATCTCTGGCCACTATGAAACCGGTGCGGCCCTGCCCCAGGACCTGCTGGACAAGATGCTGGCGGCGAAGAACTTCCAGTCGGGCATGATGATGGTGCGCCAGCTGGAGTTCTCGCTGTTCGACTTCGAGTTGCACGCCAGCCATGGCGACGGCCGCAGCGTGCTGCAGGTGCTTGAAGGTGTGCGCGACGAGGTGTCGGTCATGCGCCCACCGGCGTACAACCGCTTCCCCAACAGCTTCGCGCACATCTTTGCCGGCGGCTACGCAGCGGGCTACTACAGCTACAAGTGGGCCGAAGTGCTGTCGGCCGACGCTTTCTCGCGCTTCGAGGAAGAAGGCGTGCTGAACGCCGAGACGGGTCGCGCCTTCCGTGAGGCGATCCTGGCCCGTGGCGGTTCGCGTGAGCCTATGGAGCTGTTCGTCGACTTCCGTGGCCGCGAGCCTTCCATCGATGCATTGCTGCGCCACAGTGGCCTGACCGAGGCCGCTGCGGCATGAGTGAGGTAGCCGTGACCAAGACCAAGAAGCGCTTTATTGCCGGGGCCGTGTGCCCGGCATGCAGCGAGCCCGACAAGCTGATGATGTGGAACGAAGACGGCGTACCGCACCGCGAATGCGTGGCCTGCGGCTTTACCGATACCCTCAACGAGCAGGGCTTGTCGGTGCCGAAGGAACTGGGCACCCGGGTTAACCATCTGGAGCCGAAAGCGGCACCGGCCAAGGTGCAGACGGTGCAGTTCTTCCCTAACCCGAAGCTGAAGAAACCGGCTGAATAAAGCCACTTTGCCGCCCGGGCGCAATGCCCGGGCAGGCAGGCCTGGGTGGTAGATACTCAGGCCACCTTCTGCCCGCTGGCCATGCAAGCTTGCCTGCTCTTCACTACGAGCAAGGTGCTGCGCGATGGACAACCCCCTCCTGCAAAATAGCCATATCCCCGTCGATTACTCTTCGATCACCCTCGAAAATATGCGTGCGGCCTTTGACCATGTGCTGTTGGCGCATGAACAAGGTATCGAGCGCATTATTCTAGAGCAGCAGGCGATGCCTACATGGGATGACATGGTGCTGGCCGTGGATGGGCTGGATAGCCGGCTGCTGGCGGTGTTGTATGCGGCCTCGCCGTTGGTTGATCGGGATGTGGCCTGGGCCAATGCCATCGTCGATTTCTACGGTAAAGTTACCGCACGCTTTGAGCAGAAATTCGTCAACAGTAGCCTGCATGCGCTGTATCAGCGCTTGGCCGGTAGCGAAATCGGCAAGCAACTGGATGCCGACAAGCGCGCCACGTTGCGTTGGCATCTGGACAAATTCGCTTCAAGTGGCGTGTTGCTCGACACCGCTGACAAAGCACGCCTGGCAGGTCTTCAGGCGCAGATTGGCGCAGCCCGTGAGGCATTCCGCAGCAATATCAACCGGCCGGACCTGAGCGTTACCGACGAGGCCGAGCTGAGCGGCATCCCGCAACGCATACGCGACCAAATGGCTGCACGGGCACAGCAGGCAAGTGAGCCAGGTTGGCTGATTGCCTGTGACAGTGTCACGACTGACGACGTGCTCAGGCATGCTGCCCACCGCCCGTTGCGAGAGCGCGTGTACCGGGCGTTCCACGGCCGTGGGGTCAGCCATGATCCACAGCAGGACAACCGCTGGCACCTGGAGCAGCTGGCGCAATTGCGTGAAGAAACAGCCCTTCTGCTCGGTTTTACCAGCCACCTGGAGCAGAGCCTGCATGTGAAGAGCGCGGGTTCGGTGGCCCAGGTGCGCAGCTTTCTCAACGATCTGGCGGGGGATGTGCGACCGGCCATGCTGCGCTGGCGTTCGCAGGTGGAGCGCCTGGCTGCCGACAAAGGCCTGGGGCAACCTCAGCCTTGGGATCATGACTACCTGCAGGCCGCTTCGCGCACGGCGTTTTCCAGCGAATCGTTGCGCGAATACTTCCCGTTGGGTGCGGTGGTCGGCGCGTTGCAGCAGTTGGCACTGAAGCTGTTTGGTGTGGAACTGAAACCCAAGCCCCTGGCTACCTGGGAAGACAGCGTACAGCCGTTTGAGGTGTGGCAGGACAACGCCTTCATCGGCTTCTTGTATCTGGATGCCGTGCAACACGCCGGCAAGCAGCCGGACGCAGTGTTCACCACCTATGTCAGAAACCGCCGGGTCGATGCCGAGGGGATCTATCAGGTGGCCTCGGTGGTGGTTTTCTGTGATGTGCCGCAGGCGCTGCCAGGCCGCCAGCCATTGCTCGACCACCTGGCGTTGCGCAAGCTGTTCCACGAGTTCGGCCATGCCCTGCACCATTTGCAGGTACGTACGACCAACCATGTGATGTCCAACGTCACCGAGCTGGGTACCGATGGTGTGGAGCTGTTTGGCAAGCTGTTCGAGTGCTGGGTGTGGGATGCGAGCTACCTGGCGGCGATCTCGACGCACACCCGCGATGGTAGCCAGCTGACCCGGCTGCAAGCCGAGCAGTACCTGCAGGGGTTGCGGCAGCAGGGCGTGGAGGAAACTGCGCGTAATCTGAGCCTGGCGCTGTTTGACATCGACCTGCACGGCACGCCGAACGATGGCCGCTCCCTCGAGCAGCGCCTGAATGACGCCCGTGAGCGTTGTGGCTACTGGCCATTGGCTGATTTCGAGCACCCGGCGCATGCCTTCGATCATCTGGTAAACGGTTACGATGCCGGCTACTACGCCTACCTGTGGTCGGATGTGCATGCCTGCGACCTGTTCACCCGCTTCGAGGCAGAGGGCTTGTTGAATCGGGCTACAGGCCGGGCGCTGCAAGACGCGTTGTTCGCCCCGGGGGCATCGCGCCCGTTGCGCGAAGGCATCGAGGCGTTTCTTGGCCGGCCCGCCAGCCAAGCCGCGTACCTGCGCTGGCATGGCCTGAAGTAGGTAGACCAGAGGTGCTGGAAAGATTAGTGCATGCGCGATACTGTATATAGGTACAGTATAAGGGGCAGGCCATGATTCCTCCAGCACCGCAAAAAGGCCGCGGCACGGCGCACAACCCGCACAACCGCTTCGCCCCGAACCACTCGGAGGCAGAGGATGACGGCTGGTATCAGGAAGTGCCGCAGAGCCAAGGCACCGAGGTGCGGATCGAGACGGCCAAATCGGTGATCAGCCGCAACACCTCGCCCGACCTGCCCTTTGACCGCTCGATCAACCCTTACCGTGGTTGTGAACATGGCTGCATCTACTGCTATGCCCGCCCCTCACATGCCTACTGGGACCTGTCGCCTGGCCTGGACTTCGAGACCAAGCTGATCGCCAAGACCAACGCCGCCGAGGTGCTGGTGCAACAGTTGAGCAAGCCGGGTTACGTGTGCGCACCGATCAACCTGGGCTCCAATACCGATCCGTACCAGCCGATCGAGCGGGAACAGTTGCTGACCCGGCGCCTGCTTGAAGTGCTGCTGCGCTTTCGCCACCCGGTCACCATCGTCACCAAGGGTGCGCTGGTATTGCGCGACCTCGACCTGCTCGCCGAAATGGCCCGCCAGCGCTTGGCGCGGGTGATGATCAGCCTGACCACGCTGGACGATGACCTAAAACGCGTGCTCGAACCGCGGGCGGCCTCGCCTGGCGCGAGGTTGCGGGCCATACGCGTATTGCGCGAAGCGGGTGTGCCGGTGGGCGTGTTGTGCTCGCCGATGATTCCGATGATCAACGACAGCGAACTGGAGCGCCTGCTCGAGGCGGCCAAGGAGGCTGGCGCGCAAAGCGCGGCGTACATGATGCTGCGCCTGCCCCTGGAGGTGGCACCGTTGTTCGAGCAGTGGCTGCAGGACCATTACCCGCAGCGGGCGGCGCATGTGTTGAGCCTGATCCGCCAGAGCCGCGGTGGTGAGTTGTATGACAGCCGTTTTGGCGCACGCATGCGCGGTGAAGGGGTGTTTGCCGAGTTGCTGGCGCAGCGCTTTGCCAAGGCCATGAAACGCCTGGCGTTCGAGGGGCGGGAGGCGCAGACGCTGGATTGCTCGGCGTTCTGCCCGCCGGGTGGGCAGATGGCCCTGTTCTGAGTTCCCGATGGTTGCGCGGCCCCCGGTAGGAGCGGCCTTGTGTCGCGATGGGCTGCAACGCAGCCCCTGCAATATCAGCACTGCTACCAAGATCGTGGGGCTGCTTTGCAGCCCATCGCGACACAAGGCCGCTCCTACAGGGGGCGTATTGCCAGCCTCGAATGCAACTAATCCGAGTTAATAATTACGCTAATACATATTGGCAGCTGATGTTTTTTTGCTATTATCCAGATCCCGCCTTCTTCATCTGGAACACCCGTTCTAGAGCCTTCGAATTAAGTTTCAGTTAAGTTTTCCCCGCTAGCGTAGGAAACCAGTCCACACCGACTGTGATCTATGGCCCGTGCGTGTCATCTAAATCCCTGCATAGCCAGAATCTTTCACCGGTAAAATGGATTTACCTACTCACCGTCAAGAGGATGAATCATGCCCGTCAAGGACCCATCCAAGGTCGTACCGCAGGTCCCCGCGGAAAGCGCCGATGCTGCTTTGAAGCACATCGTCGACGGCTTCCTGCGCTTTCACCATGATGTATTCCCCGATCAGCAAGAGCTGTTCAAGAAGCTCGCCACTGCGCAAACGCCGCGCGCCATGTTCATCACCTGCGCCGATTCGCGCATCGTGCCCGAGCTGATCACTCAGAGTTCCCCTGGCGACCTGTTCGTGACCCGCAACGTGGGTAACGTGGTACCGCCTTATGGCCAGATGAACGGCGGCGTTTCCAGCGCCATCGAATACGCCGTAATGGCGCTTAAAGTGCACCACATCATCATTTGCGGCCATTCCGACTGTGGCGCCATGCGTGCGGTACTCAACCCGCAGTCGCTGACCAAGATGCCTACCGTTGGCGCCTGGTTGCGCCACGCTGAAGTGGCCCGTACCGTAGTCGAGAACAACTGCTCCTGCGGTAGTGAACACGAAACGATGCAAGTGCTGACCAAGGAAAACGTCATCGCCCAGCTGCATCACTTGCGTACCCATCCTTCGGTGGCTTCGCGCCTGGCCGCTGGCGAGCTGTTCATCCATGGCTGGGTGTACGACATCGAGACCAGCAAGATCGAAGCCTACGACGCCGCGAGCGACAGCTTCCTGCCTTTGGCTGCTGGCGAGCCAGTGCCCTGCGCCACTCCGAGAGGCCGCTACTAAGCGACCCGTCCGCCCGCTGAAACCTTGATAGCCGGCTGCACCCTGTAGGGGTGTGGCGCGGCCTTCTGCTGCCTTGAATTCCCTGACTGCCTTGCCGGCACGCCCGCTGGCGGCCCGCGCCTGCGCGTTTGTCAGGGGCAAACGTGCCCACGGCCAGGGGAATGGCTGTGCGACTGGATAAAGGAGAAACACAGTGAACATTACACAGTTGAAAGCGGCCCTGCCGCGTGAGTTGCTGGCGTCGGTGGTGGTCTTTCTGGTGGCCTTGCCGTTGTGCATGGGTATTGCGATTGCTTCGGGCATGCCACCGGCAAAAGGCCTGATTACCGGCATTATCGGCGGTGTTGTTGTGGGTTTCCTCGCGGGTTCTCCGCTACAAGTCAGCGGCCCCGCCGCGGGCTTGGCGGTGTTGGTGTTCGAGTTGGTGCGCCAGCACGGCATGGCCATGCTCGGGCCGATCCTGTTGCTGGCCGGCCTGCTGCAGTTGGTGGCGGGGCGCCTGCGCCTGGGCTGCTGGTTCCGGGTTACCGCACCGGCGGTGGTATACGGCATGCTGGCGGGGATTGGCGTGCTGATCGTGCTGTCACAGGTGCATGTGATGTTCGACACTGCGCCGCAGCCGTCGGGCCTGCAGAACCTGCTGGAGTTCCCGGCAACCTTGAGCGCGGCCCTGCCGCAGGAGAACGCTGGCGCTGGCTGGATAGCCGGTGCGCTGGGCCTGGGTACCATCGCCATCATGTGGGGCTGGGAGCGCTTGCGGCCGCAGCGGCTACGCTTCGTGCCCGGTGCACTGCTCGGGGTGGCGAGCATGACCGCCGTGAGCATGTGGCTGGCCTTGCCGGTGAACCGCGTGCAGGTGCCGGCAGACCTGTCCGAGGCCATCGACTGGCTCCACCCGGGTGACCTGATGCAACTGGCCGACCCTACCCTGCTGGTCGCCGCGTTTGCCCTGGCGTTCATCGCTAGCGCCGAAACCTTGCTGTCGGCAGCAGCGGTCGACCGCATGCACAGCGGCCAGCGTTCGGACTTCGACCGCGAGCTGTCGGCCCAGGGCATCGGCAACATGCTGTGCGGGATACTCGGTGCCCTGCCAATGACCGGGGTGATCGTGCGCAGCTCGGCCAACGTCCAGGCGGGGGCGCAAACCCGGGCCTCGGCGATCTTCCATGGCCTGTGGTTGCTGGCCTTCGTGGTCGCGCTGAGCAGTGTGCTGCAGCAAATTCCGGTGGCGAGCCTGGCGGGGGTACTGGTGTTTACCGGGGTCAAACTGGTCGACTTCAAGGCGTTTCGCGGGCTGGGCCGCTATGGGCGCATGCCGATGTTCACCTATGCAGTGACGGCGCTGGCGATCATCTTCACCGACCTGTTGACGGGTGTGCTGCTCGGTTTTGCCCTGACCTTGCTGAAGCTGGCGTTCAAGGCGGCGCGGCTGAGGATCAACCTGGTCAGCCTGGATAAGGCTGGGCATATGGAGCTAAGGCTCAGTGGCGCGGCCACTTTCCTCAAGGTGCCGGCGTTGACCCAGGTGCTGGATGGGGTGCCAGCGGGGACCACCCTGCATGTGCCGCTGGGTAACTTGAGCTATATCGATCACTCATGCCTGGAACTGCTGGAGGATTGGGGCCGGAGTAACTCGGCGAATGGGTCGCGGTTGTTGATCGAGCAGCGGCGGTTGAAGCGGCGGATTGAGGGGCGGTTGCGGACTACGGCGGGGGTTGGGGCCTAAAGCTGAAGTTTTGTATTGCTTGAACTGGCCTATTCGCGGCGGTTCGACGCCTCGATGAACCCGGTCCTACACAGGTAACGTGTTGACACGAAAACATTGTAGGAGCGGGTTCACCCGCGAAGAGGCCGGAACAGGAATATCAGGCCGGTTGACCCAGCTCAACACCCAGCTGGCGCGACAGGCACGGCCAGCGCTTCCACGCCGCGCCGGTTTCCGGGCTGCTCAATTTCTCGCGATAAGCCTCTACCGACTCCACTGCAAAGCTCGCGTCATCGAGCATTTCGTCGACCGAATGGTGCACCACTTCGTCCAGCTGGTTGGCAAAGGGTTCGCCAATCAGCTGGTGAGCAATCAGGTTCGCCACTGTGGTATCGACCGGAATCAGTGGTTGCTTGAAGTGGCGGATGTACAGGTCGTTCACTTCTTCCACCAGGCGGTGCGCCAGGTAGGCCTCGTCCAGCAGGCAATCCAGGCCCACATGCCCTTGCATCACGCTGGGCGGTTGCAGGAAGTACGCCTCGGCAATTTTCAGTACAGGTTTGATCTGCGACTCGATCCCGGCCTCGCGGGCAACCGCGTGGGCCGCCTCCAGCAGTTCCGGAACCTGGTCGATGTAGGCGCTGACGAAGCGCGCCAAAGTACCCTGGGCGTCCTGCTCAGGCAGTTGGATCGAGGGGTGCAGGTGGGGCAGTTGCAGCTCGAGACGCGTTTTCAATTGGCCGGTCTGGCCTTCGTGTTGATGGGCTTGGCTTACCTGCTCGCGTACAGCAGCGATGTTCATGACAACTCCAGGGACATTACGTTTCAAACGGAAGACACTAAATTAGCTCGGTATACAGAATGCCTAAGACTTGTTTGTTATAAACGGCGCAAACGTGTGCGCTCTCAGGCATATCGAATGGCCATTATTTGGCCACACCCTATCAAGCACGCGCTTTTCGAGCCATTTGGTCAATACGTGAAGTTCATTTCACAGGCTGCATTGCGTGCCATTGGTCGCTGTCTATACTCCCGTTGAACGTGATTCGTTGATGAGGCCCGACTGCTTTTAGCAGGGGCTCGGTCGTCGAAGCCAGGCAGTCTTGACCGCCGTTCCCTCTTGCCGCAGGCCACGCCTCCGGGACAACAAGAATTAGAAGGGGAACCCGCAATGATGCGACATCCACATGTCTGGATGGGCCTGCTGTTGTGGTCGGTTTTTGGTCAGGCCAACGCGGCCTGGACCGTGAACATGCACCCGGGGGCGACGGAAGTCTCCAACGCCGTCTTCGACCTGCACATGACCATCTTCTGGATCTGCGTGATCATCGGCATCGTGGTATTTGGTGCGATGTTCTGGTCCATGGTCGTCCACCGCCGCTCTACCGGGCAGCAGGCCGCGCATTTCCATGAGCATACCTGGGTAGAAATCCTCTGGACGGTGGTCCCCTTCCTGATCCTGGTGGTCATGGCCATCCCGGCCACCAAGACCCTGATCGACATCTACGACGCCAGCGAGTCGGACATCGACATACAGGTTACGGGCTATCAGTGGAAGTGGCACTACAAATACCTGGGCCAGGACGTGGAATTTTTCAGCAACCTGGCCACGCCCGCCGAGCAGATCCACAACCAGGCGCCCAAGGACGAGCATTACCTGCTGGAGGTCGACCAGCCGCTGGTGCTGCCGGTGGGCGCCAAGGTGCGCTTCCTGGTCACTGCCGCCGACGTGATCCACTCCTGGTGGGTGCCGGCTTTTGCGGTCAAGCGCGACGCCATCCCCGGCTTCGTCAACGAAGCCTGGACCCGCATCGAAAAACCCGGCATCTACCGCGGCCAGTGCACAGAGTTGTGCGGTAAGGACCATGGCTTCATGCCGGTGGTGGTCGAGGTGAAATCCAAGGCCGACTACGACACCTGGCTTGGCGAGCGCAAGGCCGAGGCCGCCAAGCTCAAGGAGCTGACCAGCAAGGAATGGACCCTGGAAGAACTGGTCGAGCGCGGCGACAAGGTCTACCACACCACCTGCGTGGCCTGTCACCAGGCCGAAGGCCAAGGCCTGCCGCCGATGTTCCCGGCGCTGAAGGGCTCGAAAATCGCCACCGGGCCGAAGGAAGGTCACCTGAGCATCGTCTTCCACGGCAAGCCGGGCACGGCCATGGCCGCCTTCGGCAAGCAGCTGTCGGAAGTCGACATCGCCGCCGTGATCACCTACGAGCGCAACGCCTGGGGCAACAACAAGGGCGACATGGTCACGCCGAAGGACGTGCTGGCGCTGAAGCAGGCAGAAGCCAAGTGAACCGGGTTACTCGCGGCAATCAACGGATTGCAGGAGACAGGACATGAGTGCAGTGATCGACGACCATGCCAGTGGCCATGAGCACGCGCACGGCCCAGCCAAGGGCCTGATGCGCTGGGTGCTGACCACCAACCACAAGGACATCGGCACGATGTACCTGTGGTTCGCCTTCATGATGTTCCTGCTGGGTGGCTCGTTCGCCATGGTGATCCGCGCCGAGCTGTTCCAGCCCGGGCTGCAGATCGTCGAGCCGGCCTTCTTCAACCAGATGACCACCATGCATGGCCTGATCATGGTGTTCGGCGCGGTGATGCCGGCCTTTGTCGGCCTGGCCAACTGGATGATCCCGCTGATGATCGGCGCGCCGGACATGGCCCTGCCGCGCATGAACAACTTCAGCTTCTGGCTGTTGCCGGCGGCCTTCCTGCTGCTGGTCTCGACCCTGTTCAGCCCCGGCGGCGGGCCGAACTTTGGCTGGACCTTCTACGCCCCGCTGTCCACCACCTATGCGCCAGCCAGCGTCACCTTCTTCATCTTTGCCATCCACCTGATGGGCATCAGTTCGATCATGGGTGCGATCAACGTGATCGCCACCATCCTCAACCTGCGCGCCCCGGGCATGACCCTGATGAAAATGCCGTTGTTCGTCTGGACCTGGCTGATTACCGCGTTCCTGCTGATTGCGGTGATGCCGGTGCTGGCCGGCGTGGTGACCATGATGCTGATGGACATCCACTTCGACACCAGCTTCTTCAGTGCCGCCGGGGGTGGTGACCCGGTGCTGTTCCAGCATGTGTTCTGGTTCTTCGGCCACCCCGAGGTGTACATCATGATCCTGCCGGCCTTCGGCGCGGTCAGCTCGATCATCCCGGCGTTCTCGCGCAAGCCGCTGTTCGGCTACACCTCCATGGTGTACGCCACCGGCGCCATTGCCTTTCTGTCGTTCATCGTCTGGGCGCACCACATGTTCGTGGTCGGTATCCCGGTGGTGGGCGAGCTGTTCTTCATGTACGCCACCATGCTGATTGCCGTGCCCACCGGGGTGAAGGTGTTCAACTGGGTGAGCACCATGTGGGAAGGCTCGCTCACCTTCGAAACTCCCATGCTGTTTGCCATCGCTTTCGTCATCCTGTTCACCATCGGCGGCTTCAGCGGGTTGATGCTGGCGATTGCCCCGGCGGACTTCCAGTACCACGACACCTACTTCGTGGTGGCACACTTCCACTATGTGCTGGTGCCCGGGGCGATCTTCGGCATCTTCGCCTCGGCCTACTACTGGCTACCGAAGTGGACCGGCCACATGTATGACGAAACCCTCGGCAAGCTGCACTTCTGGCTGTCGTTCATCGGCATGAACCTGGCCTTCTTCCCTATGCACTTCGTCGGCCTGGCCGGCATGCCGCGGCGTATCCCCGATTACAACCTGCAGTTCGCCGACTTCAACATGGTCTCGTCGATCGGCGCGTTCATGTTCGGTGCCACGCAGATCTTCTTCCTGTTCATTGTCATCAAGTGCATCCGTGGGGGGGCGCCGGCACCGGCCAAACCCTGGGATGGCGCCGAAGGCCTGGAGTGGTCGATCCCCTCGCCTGCGCCTTACCACACCTTCCAGACACCGCCGGAAGTGAAGTAGGAAAGCTGCCATGAACGGCCTGTCGCTGAAACGCCTGGTCACGCGCCTGCTGATGCTGACGGTGGTGATGTTCGCCTTCGGCTTCGCCCTGGTGCCGATCTACGACGTGATGTGCAAGGCCTTCGGCATCAACGGCAAAACCGGGGGGCAGTACGAAGGCAGCCAGGTCAGTGACCCATCGCGTTCGGTGCGCGTGCAGTTCATGTCGACCAATGCCAGCGACATGGTCTGGGACTTCTACTCCACGGCCGATCAGCTCGAGGTCAACCCAGGGGCGGTGAACCAGATGATCTTCATCGCGCACAACCCGACCGACCGGCCGATGAGTGCGCAAGCGATACCCAGCATCACCCCGGCCGAAGCTGCGGCGTATTTCCACAAGACCGAGTGCTTCTGCTTTACCCAGCAGGTGCTGCAGCCCGGCGAACGCATCGAGATGCCGGTGCGCTTCATCGTCGACCGCGACCTGCCGGCCAGCGTGAAGCACCTGACACTGGCCTATACCTTGTTCGACATCACCGCTCGCCACCCGCCGGTCGCGCACGTTTCGGCCCAGGGCGTCAAGGGCGCCCGTTAAGGGAAGGAGAACAGCAATGGCAAGTCATGAGCATTACTACGTTCCGGCGCAGAGCAAGTGGCCGATCATCGCCACCCTCGGCATGTTCATCACGGTGTATGGCCTGGGCACCTGGTTCAACGACATGAAGGCCGGCCACCCGGATTCGCACGGGCCGCTGATCTTCTTTGTCGGCGCGTTGTTCTTGGCCTACATGCTGTTCGGCTGGTTCGGGGCGGTAGTCAAGGAAAGCCGCGCCGGGTTGTACAGCCCGCAGCTGGACCGCTCGTTCCGCTGGGGCATGAGCTGGTTCATCTTCTCTGAAGTGATGTTCTTCCTGGCTTTCTTCGGCGCGCTGTTCTACGTACGCGTGCTGGCCGGGCCGTGGCTGGGGGGTGAAGGGGCCAAGGGTGTAGCACACATGCTATGGCCGAGCTTCGAGTTCACCTGGCCGTTGCTGCACACGCCCGACCCGAAACTGTTCCCGCCGCCCAAGGAGGTGATCGACCCGTGGCACCTGCCGCTGATCAACACCATTTTGCTGGTCAGCTCCAGCGTGACCATCACCATTGCCCACCATGCCCTGCGCCGTGACCACCGTGGGCCACTGAAATTGTGGATGGCGCTGACCATCCTGTTGGGTATCTGCTTTATCGCTCTGCAGGCCTTCGAGTACCACGAGGCCTATACCAAGCTGGGGCTGACGCTGGGCTCGGGTATCTACGGGGCGACGTTCTTCATGCTCACCGGCTTCCACGGCGCCCACGTAACCTTGGGCACGATCATCCTGATCGTGATGTTCGTGCGCATCTTGCGTGGGCACTTCAACCCGGAAAAACACTTTGGTTTCGAGGCGGCCAGTTGGTACTGGCACTTCGTTGATGTGGTGTGGGTGGGGTTGTTCATCTTTGTGTATGTGCTCTAGGGCCAATCGCCGGCAAGCCAGCTCCCACAGGGGCTCACTGGGCCTGAGGCAGGCGGGGTTCCTGTGGGAGCTGGCTTGCCGGCGATGAGGCCATCAGCAAATGCACATTCAGAAGGGAGCATGTGAAACCAGCTGGCCACTGATGAAGCCCCAGGCGACCAAGCCGATGGTCAGGGCCGCCAGGGTCACCCGCACAGTCAGCGCTTTCAACAGGCGGGTCGAGTTTTCGTCGTCCTTGACCAGAAACACCAGGCCACTGAACAGGCTGGCAATGGTGGCCAACAGCATCAGGACAATCGCGGCCTTGAGCATGGCGCTACTCCGGGGGGATGCGGTGATGTGGATAAGTATAGCGAGGTGCCCGTGAGGTCATTTCGCCCAGGCTGGGTACCGACCCTGGTGGTGCTTGCGCTGCTGCCGGGGCTGATCGCGCTTGGCTGCTGGCAACTCGGCCGCGCTGAGGAAAAGCGTGTGCTGCTGGCCAGCTACGCCGAGCGCCGTATTGAAGCGCCGTTGGCCACGGCCCAGCTGACAGCCGATCAAGACAATAGCTTCCGCCGGGTCCACCTGTATGGCCGCTTCGATGCCGAACACAGCGTGCTGCTGGATAACCGCATGCGCGACGGGCAGGCCGGGGTCGAGCTGCTGCAACCTTTCCATGATCAGGCCAGCGGCCTGTGGTTGCTGGTCAACCGCGGCTGGTTACCTTGGCCCGACCGCCGCGTGCCGGTGCACTTCGACACCCCTGCGCACGCCTTGGCCCTCGACGCCTCGGTGTATGTCGCACCTGGCAGCACCTTCCAGCTGCACCCGGACCCCACCGGCGGCCAGTGGCCGCACCTGCTGACCGTAATCGATGGTGCACAGCTTTGGCCGCAGCTCGGCCGTGAAGGTTATGCCCACGAACTGCGCCTGGAACCCGGCCCGGCGACCTACCGCCTGGACTGGCCGGTCGTGGCCATGGGCCCGGAAAAACACCTGGGCTACGCCGTGCAGTGGTTTGCCCTGGCGACCGCCCTGGTTCTGCTTTACCTCTATTTCGGCTGGCACCAAAACAAGGAGAAACGCCATGGTCACCGCCACTCCGCTGGAAGTGCCTGAACGTAGCAAGCCCAGAGCCCGCGGGCGTTTGCAGCTGTTGCTGATCCTGTTGGTGGTGCTTGGGCCGATGATCCTGGCCACCAGCATGTACAAGCTCAACTTCTGGGTGCCGGATGGCCGCAGTTACCACGGCGCCATGATCGGCAACGGCGAAAGTCGTACCGATATCGGCGTGGCCGGCCAGGATCAGCGCTGGCAGCTGTTGGTTAGCGCGCCTGCGGCTTGCGCCGAAGACTGCCAGCGCCTGGTGTACCTGGCCCGGCAGATCCAGGTTGGCCTGGGCCGTGATGCCAGCCGCGCCAGCCATGCGCTGGCTGCCGCCCAGCCGCTGAGCGACGACTTCCAGGCGCTGCTCGGCCGTGAATACCCGCAGCTGCAACGCTACCCGCTGGATGCGCAACGTTATCTGCAGCAAGTCGGCGAGGCCGGCCCGCAACTGTGGATCGTCGACCCGCACGGCAACCTGGTGCTGCGCTACGACGGCAAGGTCAACGGCAAGCACGTACTGGATGACCTGCGTCACCTGCTCAAGCTGTCCAACATCGGCTAGGAGCCTGCCATGGCCAGACCCGGATTTCGCCTTGCTGTGTTCGCCACCCTGCTGGCGCTGCTGGTTGTCCTGCTCGGTGCCTACACCCGCCTGACCCATGCCGGCCTTGGTTGCCCCGACTGGCCGGGTTGCTACGGTTTTATCAGTGTGCCCAAGAGCGACGCGCAGCTGGCCCATGCCGAGCTGCACTTCCCTGAGCACCCGGTGGAGGCAGCCAAAGGCTGGGCCGAGATGGTCCACCGCTATTTCGCCGGCACCCTGGCGGTGGTGATCGCCCTGCTCGCCTTGCAGGCCGTGCGCCGGCATGCCCGCGATGGCCAGCCGTATCGCCTGCCGGTGCTGCTGCTGGGTGTGGTGCTGGCCCAGGCGGCGTTCGGCATGTGGACTGTCACCCTGAAGCTGTGGCCGCAGGTGGTCACCGCGCACTTGCTCGGCGGTTTCACGACCCTGAGCTTGCTGCTGCTGTTGTCCCTGCGTCTATCCCGGGCCTTTGCACCGTTGCCCAAATTGCCGTTGAGCCTGCGGCGCATCGCTGCGTTGGCCCTGCTGGTGGTGATCGGCCAGATCGCCCTGGGCGGCTGGGTCAGCGCCAACTACGCGGCGGTTGCCTGTATCGACCTGCCCACCTGCCACGGCCAATGGTGGCCGGCAGCGGACTTCAGCAACGGCTTCCACCTGACCCAGCACGTCGGCCCCAATTACCTGGGTGGGCAACTGGACAGTGATGCGCGCACAGCCATCCACATCAGCCACCGCCTGGGGGCGCTATTGGTGACCTGCGTGCTGCTGATGCTCAGCTGGAAGCTGCACCGCTGTGGCCTGCCCGGCCTGGCGCGGCTGGTACTGCTGGCGCTGGCCCTGCAAGTGGGCCTGGGCATCAGCAATGTCGTATTCCACCTGCCGTTGGCTGTGGCGGTGGCGCACAACGCGGGGGGTGCGCTGTTGCTGCTGAGCATGGTGCTGGTGAACTACCGCATTCGCGTGGTCGACAAGGTGCGCGTGGGTGTCGGTCATGGCTGGCGCCTGCGGCCGGTGACCGGTGTGGGCATTTCCCATCAGATGAGGAACGATTCGTGGCGACGCTTCTGAGCGCACGACGGGCCAGTTGGCGCGATTACCTGGAACTGACCAAACCTAAGGTGGTGGTGCTGATGCTGATCACCTCGCTGGCGGGCATGTTCCTCGCCACCCGCGCGGGTGTGAGCTGGAGCGTGCTGCTGTTCGGCAACCTGGGTATCGGCTTGTGCGCCGGCGGTGCGGCGGTAGTCAACCATGTGGTGGACCGGCGTATCGATGCACTGATGGCGCGCACCCGTAAACGGCCATTGGCCCAGGGCCGGGTCGAACCGCTGCCGGCATTGCTGTTCGCCCTGGCCCTGGCGCTGCTGGGCATGGCCCTGCTGCTGGTGTTCACCAATGCCCTTACGGCCTGGCTGACCCTGGCCTCGCTGCTGGGCTATGCGGTGCTCTACACCGGCTTTCTCAAGCGCGCCACACCGCAGAACATCGTCATTGGCGGCCTGGCCGGTGCTGCGCCGCCGTTGCTTGGCTGGGTAGCGGTCAGTGGCCATGTCAGCGCCGAGCCACTGTTGCTGGTGCTGATTATCTTTGCCTGGACCCCGCCGCACTTCTGGGCCTTGGCCATTCACCGCAAGGAGGAGTACGCCAAGGCCGATATCCCCATGCTGCCGGTGACCCACGGCGAGCGTTACACCACGCTGCATATCCTGCTGTACACCCTGATTTTGCTGGCGGTAAGCCTGCTGCCGTATGCCATCCACATGAGTGGCCCGCTGTACCTGGCCTGTGCCCTGGCCTTGGGCCTGCGCTTCCTGCAATGGGCCTGGGTGTTGTACCGTGGCAGCCGGCCGCACGCGGCGATCAGCACCTTCAAGTACTCTATTGGCTACCTGTTCGCGCTGTTCATCGCGTTGCTCCTCGACCACTACCTGTTGCTGAACCTATGACCCGAACCCAGAAAACCGTCTTCATTCTCGTTGCCCTGGTCGCGTTGATCCTGGGCCTGACCGTCAACAAGGTGCTCAATGGCCGCGACCAGCCCAACCCCACCGAGCTGATCGACGCCGGCATCATTCTGCTGCCGCAAAGCCGCACCGTGGCCGACGTGACCATGACCAACCAGGACGGCCAGCCGGTGCAGCTGAATGACCTGAAGGGCAAATGGTCGTTGCTGTTCTTTGGCTACACCTATTGCCCGGACATCTGCCCGACTACCCTGGCCCAGTTGCGCCAGGTGAAGAGCGAGCTGCCCAAGGAAGCCGTCGACCGGCTGCAGGTGATATTGGTGAGCGTGGACCCGAACCGCGACACGCCGAACCAGCTGAAGCAGTACCTGGGCTATTTCGACAAGGACTTTGTCGGGGTGGCGGGGTCGATCGAGGATACCCAGAAGCTGGCAAATGCCTTGAGCATTCCGTTCATTCCGGCGGATACCAGCAAGCCGGGGTATACCGTGGATCACAGCGGCAACCTGGCGGTTGTCGGGCCGGATGGGCGTCAGCGCGGGTTCATTCGGGCGCCGTTCAATAACCAGAAGCTGGTTGCGCAGTTGCCTGGGCTGGTGAAGCGGGATTGAGATGGTTGGGCCTGCTGCGCAGGCCTATCGCGACACAAGGCCGCTCCTACAGGGGAATGCGATTCCATGTAGGAGCGGCCTTGCCGGGGATTCCGGATCAGAACGCCGGAACCACAGCGCCTTTGTACTTCTCGTTGATGAATTGCTTCACCTCAGGCGAGTGCAGCGCTGCTGCCAGTTTCTTCATCGCATCAGAGTCCTTGTTGTCCGGGCGGGCAACCAGGATGTTCACGTAAGGCGAGTCGCTGCCCTCGATGGCCAGGGCGTCTTTCTCTGGGTTCAGCTTGGCTTCCAGCGCGTAGTTGGTGTTGATCAGGGCGGCATCGACCTGGGTCAGCACGCGTGGGATGGTGGCGGCTTCCAGCTCGCGGAACTTCACGTTTTTCGGGTTCTCGGCAACATCCTTCACGGTCGACAGGATGTTGGTGTTGTCCTTCAGCTTGATCACACCGGCCTTGTCCAGCAGCAGCAAGGCGCGGCCGCCGTTGGTGGCGTCGTTGGGGATGACCACGGTGGCCCCGGAAGACAGCTCGTCCAGCTTCTTGATCTTGGTCGAGTACACGCCCAGCGGCTCGATATGCACGCCGGCCACACTCACCAGATTAGTGCCCTTGGCCTTGTTGAACTCATCCAGGTACGGCTGGTGCTGGAAGAAGTTGGCGTCCAGGCGCTTTTCTGCAACCTGCACGTTCGGCTGGATGTAGTCGGTGAATTCCTTGACCTTCAGCTCCACGCCTTCTTTCGCCAACTGCGGTTTGACGAAGTTGAGGATTTCGGCGTGCGGCACCGGGGTGGCGGCGACGGTCAGGGTTTCGGCAGCATTGGCCGAGAAGGCCGCGACAGCGGCGACAACAGCAAGCAGCTTCTTCATTGATCACTCCTTGTGAGGGCCGCGACGGCCCCCGAACGGGTCGGCCGGGCCGACCCCACTGGGGTTACTTACGGGAAAAATGCACAACCAGTTTGTCGCCCACGCTCTGCAGCACTTGCACCAGTACCAGCAGCAGTACCACGGTTACCACCATCACATCGGTCTGGAAACGCTGGTAGCCGAAGCGGATGGCCAGGTCGCCGAGGCCGCCTGCGCCGACCACACCGGCCATGGCGGTGTACGAAACCAGGGTAATCGCCGTTACGGTAATGGCTGCAAAGATACCCGGGCGGGCCTCCGGCAGCAGGGCGCTGGTGATGATCTGGCGGGTGGTGGCGCCCATCGACTGGGTCGCTTCGATGATGCCGCGGTCCACTTCACGCAGGGCGGTTTCCACCAGGCGCGCGAAGAATGGCGTGGCCCCTACCACCAGTGGCGGAATGGCGCCGGCTACACCCAGCGAGGTGCCGGTGATCAGCACGGTGAACGGGATCATCACGATCAGCAGGATGATGAACGGCAGCGAGCGCAGGATGTTGACCACCAGCGACAGCAGCGCATACACGCCCTTCTGCTCGAACATCTGCTTCGGCCCGCACAGGAACAGCAGCACGCCCAGCGGCAGGCCCAGCAGCACGGTGAAGAACAGCGAGCCGAACAGCATGATCATGGTGTCGATGGTGGCCAGCCAGATTTCGGCCCAGTCGACGTTGGCGAAGAAATTCAGGGCGTCCATCAACGCAGTACCTCCATATGTACATCAGCTGCCTTGAAGCGGGCGAACGCCGCTTCCATGTCACCGCCGATCAGGGCGAGGGTGAGCTGGCCATAGGGGACATCCTTGATGCGGTCGATACGCCCGGCGAGGATGCTGTAGTCCACACCCGTTTCGCGGGCCACGGTGCCCAGCAGCGGCGCGTAGGTGGCGTCGCCCTGGAAGGTCAGGCGCACGATGCGGCCCGGTACGTGAGCGAAGTCGTCGCGCTGCTCGCCTTCGTCAACCTGCTCGTCTTCCTGAACAAAGCGCTTGGTGGTGGCGTGCTGTGGGTGCAGGAACACATCGGCCACCGAGCCTTGCTCGACGATCTGGCCGGCGTCCATCACGGCCACGCAGTCGCAGACCCGGCGGATCACGTCCATTTCGTGGGTGATCAGCACGATGGTCAGCTTCAGTTCACGGTTGATCTCGGCCAGCAGTTGCAAAACCGAGGCCGTGGTTTGTGGGTCGAGGGCGCTGGTGGCCTCGTCGCACAGCAGGATCTTCGGGTTGGTGGACAAGGCGCGGGCGATGCCGACCCGCTGCTTCTGGCCACCGGACAATTGCGCCGGGTACTTTTTGGCGTGGTCCGACAGGCCGACGCGGGCCAGCAGCTCGGTCACGCGCTTGTCGATTTCGCTGCGCGACAGCTCGCCGGCCAGGGTCAGCGGCAGGGCGACGTTGTCGGCGACGGTCTTGGAGGCCAGCAGGTTGAAGTGCTGGAAGATCATGCCGACCTGCTGGCGGAAGCCGCGCAGCTGGTTGGCGTTGAATGCGGTGACGTCTTCGCCGTCGACGATGATCTTGCCGCCGGAAGGCTCTTCCAGCCGGTTGATCAGGCGCAGCATGGTGCTCTTGCCGGCGCCGGAATGGCCGATCAGGCCGAACACCTGGCCATCTTCGATGGTCAGGCTGGTCGGATTCAGTGCGGGGATTTCCCTACCGGCAACGCGGTAGGTTTTATGTACCTGTTGGAACTCGATCACGTAGCGAACCTTGTGGGGCGCATGGAATTTGGGGGCAGCGGTTAGCTGAGGTGGCGCATTTTAGCCTTTTCCCTTAGCTGTTCTTAGCATTTATTTCGTAATGCACCAATCCATCGGGCATATGGCGACAACCGGTAAAGTGAATTGAACGCAACGAAGCCGCCTCCGGTCACTACTGGAACATGCCCCCAAGGGCAGCCTGATGACTGATGAGGAGAGCCCCGATGCCCAGCAAGAAGCCGGATTCGCCGAAACAGAGCCAGCTCGCCGGTACCGATACGCCTGATCGTGCCAACACCAACGCCAAGCTGCAAAGCCTGGAGGAGGTGCGCAGCGATGCCACCGGCCAAGCTTTGCGCACCAACCAGGGCGTGCGCATCGCCGACAATCAGAACACTTTGAAAGCCGGTGATCGTGGCCCCTCGCTGCTTGAAGACTTCATCATGCG
This sequence comes from Pseudomonas sp. NPDC089407, assembly GCF_044900445.1. NCBI lineage: Bacteria > Pseudomonadati > Pseudomonadota > Gammaproteobacteria > Pseudomonadales > Pseudomonadaceae > Pseudomonas > Pseudomonas sp. NPDC089407. The sequence goes on along the minus strand of NZ_JBJDNB010000013.1, from coordinate 53,372 downwards.
CGAGAAGATCACACACTTTGACCACGAGCGTATTCCCGAGCGGATCGTGCATGCCCGAGGCACGGGTGCGCATGGCTATTTCCAGAGCTATGGCAACCATGCCGCGCTGACCAAGGCAGGTTTCTTACGGGACCCTGAGAAAATCACGCCTGTATTCGTGCGATTTTCCACTGTACAGGGCCCCCGTGGTTCGGGGGATACCGTGCGTGATGTGCGCGGTTTCGCGGTCAAGTTCTATACCGACGAAGGTAACTTCGACCTGGTCGGCAACAACATGCCGGTCTTCTTCATCCAGGACGCAATCAAGTTCCCCGATTTCGTGCATGCGGTCAAACCCGAGCCCCATAACGAGATCCCTACCGGTGGCTCGGCCCACGACACGTTCTGGGATTTCGTTTCGCTGGTGCCGGAATCGGCCCACATGGTGATGTGGGCGATGTCCGACCGGGCTATCCCGCGCAGCTTGCGCATGATGGAAGGTTTCGGCGTGCATACCTTCCGCCTGATCAACGCCGAGGGCGTGGCCAGTTTCGTCAAGTTCCACTGGAAGCCGCGGCAGGGCGTGCATTCGCTGCTGTGGGACGAGGCGCAGAAGTTGGCGGGCAAGGACACTGACTTCCAGCGTCGTGACCTGTGGGAGGCGATCGAAACCGGTGATTACCCGGAATGGGAACTCGGCGTGCAGATCGTGCCGGAGGCCGACGAGCACAAGTTCGACTTCGACTTGTTGGACCCGACCAAGATTATCCCGGAAGAGCTGGTGCCCGTAACGCCCTTGGGCAAGATGGTGCTGAACCGTAACCCGGACAATTTCTTTGCCGAGGTCGAACAGGTGGCGTTCTGCCCAGGCCATATCGTGCCGGGAATCGACTTTACCAATGACCCGCTGCTACAGGGCCGGCTGTTCTCGTACACCGATACCCAGATCAGCCGCCTGGGCGGGCCGAACTTCCACCAGATCCCGATCAACCGGCCGGTAGCGCCTAACCATAACAACCAGCGTGATGCGCTGCACCAGCACGTCGTGCACAAGGGGCGGGCGTCCTACGAACCCAACTCGATTGACGGCGGCTGGCCCAAGGAAACACCGCCGGCGGCGCAAGACGGCGGCTTCGAGAGCTACCAGGAGCGTATCGATGCGCACAAGATCCGTCAGCGCAGCGAGTCGTTTGGCGATCACTTCTCGCAGGCCCGGCTGTTCTTCCAGAGCATGAGCCCGACCGAGCAACAGCACATCATCAAGGCCTACAGCTTCGAATTGGGCAAAGTGGAACGCGAACATATCCGCGCCCGGGAAGTGAATGAGATTCTCGCCAACATCGATTTGAAGCTGGCTGCAGCGGTTGCAGCAAACTTGGGCCTGCCTGCACCGAAAGCGGGTACGGTGCAGGTCAAGGGCAGCCAGCTGGCGCAATCGCCTGCCTTGAGCCAGATGAACCACCCAGGTTCGGTGGGTATCAAGGGGCGCAAGATTGCCGTGCTGGTGGCCAATGGCGTGGACGCCGCCAGCGTGGACAAACTGGTCAAGGCCCTGGAAGCGCACAGTGCCCGCCCGATGCTGCTGGGGCCGACCTCGGCGCCGGTAAAGGCGGCGGATGGCACGCAACTGCCGGTAGCGGCCTCGATGGAAGGGATGCCGTCTATCATGTTCGACGGGATTATCGTACCTGCGGGCAAGGCTTCAACGGATGCCTTGGCCGCTAGCGGCCTGGCCAAGCACTTCTTGCTGGAGGGCTACAAGCACCTCAAGGCGCTGGTGTTGACCCAGTCGCTATTGGGCACGCTGGGGCTGAAGGAGGACAAGGGGCTGTTGTTGGGTGATGACCAGCAGGCCGTAGATGCCTTTGTCAAAGCGGTCGAGGGGCATCGGGTGTGGGAGAGGGAGGCTGCAGCAGAGGCTGTGCCGGCCTAGGGCTGCTTTGCAGCCCATCCGACCGGTCCGGCGCCCCGGCAAGGCCGCTCCTACAAGGTAATGCGATCCCCTGTAGGAGCGGCCTTGTGTCGCGAAAGGGGCGCGCAGCGCCCCCAGGGTCTCAACGCTGATGCGGAACCAGGACCACCTGCGCTGGCAGCGAACGCTGAATTTCATGCTTCTGCTTCAGTTCAAACCCGCTGTCGATCTTGCGCACGCGCTTCTCCAGCAAGGTCTTCAGCCACGGCGCATCATCGGTACGCGGCACCTGGAATACCACCTCGCACTGGTAGCTCACTACATCGGCAGCAATCTCATCCAGCTGGCGGCGCATGGCGCGGCTGTCGGTGGTCTTCAAGGCCACCACCGTGCTTGGCGCGGTCGGGTCGATGATGCGTGCCTTTGGCTTGGCCTCGGCGGCCTTAAGCGCAGCCTCTGCCTTCTCCAGCTCCGCCTTGCGGGCCTGGGACAGGGGATCGCCACCGGTCACTGCCGGGGCTTGCGGCATTAGTGCCCGGGCACGGGCCAGCGCAGTAGCGGCCGCATTCACATCACCCTTCTGCAACACGATCTGGCTACGTTGCAGGTAGGCTTCGGCCAGTTGGCGCTGATATTGCTCCAGGCGCGCGTCATCCGGCGACTGGCCCTGCAGGGCCGCCAACTGGTCTTCGGCGGTGGCCAGTTCGTTGCTGGCGATGTTTTGTTGCAACTGCTGCCAGGCATCGGCTTGGGCAGGTGCGGCCTGTTCTACCGGCGCACTGGAGCAGGCAGCCAGGAGCAGGGAAAACGCGGCAACAAGCAGATAACGGGAGGCAAACGGCTTCATTCCTGCGACTCTCTATTTGCGCAAAAAGCGAGCAAGTCTACACCCAGGTGCGCACGCTCGAAAACAGGTCTTACAGACCCTTTACCCGGCAAAAGGTTGCAAGGCGTGCCGGCACACGCCCTGTCTTCAGCGCTTTGGCAGGGCCAGGCTCAGCAAGAATAGCACCGCTGCACAGACCACGATCGACGGCCCGGCGGGGGTGTCCTTGAACCAGGACATGGCCAGGCCACCGCAAACGGCGGTCACGCCCAGCAGGCTGGCGCCCAGGGCCATCTGCTCGGGCGAGCGGGCGTGACGCTGCGCCGCAGCGGCGGGGATGATCAACAGCGAGGTGATCAGCAGCACGCCGACGATCTTCATGGCGACGGCAATCACCACGGCAATCAGCAGCATCAGCGCCATGCGCAGGCCGGCCACGGGCAGGCCCTCGACCATCGCCAGCTCTTCATGCACGGTAACCGCCAGCAGTGGCCGCCAGAGCACGGCGAGCAGCAGCAGGACCAGCGCACTGCCGCCGAGGATCCAGGCCAGGTCGGTGGTGCTGATGGCCAGCAGGTCGCCGAACAGGTAGGCCATCAAGTCGATGCGCACGTCGTGCATGAAACTCAGCACCACCAGGCCCAGCGACAAGGTGCTGGGGGCGAGGATACCGAGCAGGGTGTCGGAGGCCAGCGGCTGGCGTTGCTGCAAGGTCACCAGCAGGATCGCCAGCAACAGGCAGCCGACGGTTACCGCCAAGGCCGGGCTTACATCCAGTACGAAGCCCATAGCCACGCCCAGCAGTGCGGCGTGGGACAGGGTGTCGCCGAAATAAGCCATGCGCCGCCACACCACGAAAGAGCCGAGCGGGCCCGCAACCACTGCCAGGGAAAGGCCCGCAAGCAAGGCGTAAAGAAGAAAATCAGCCATGCTTGCAGTGCTCTCCGTGAACATGGGTGCCGGGGGCGACGACCGAGCCGTGCAGGTCGTGGCTGTGGTCGTGATGGTGGTGGTAAACGGCCAGGCTCGGGGCGTTCTGGCCGAACAGCTCGACGAAGGCCGGGTCGTTGCTGACTTGCTCCGGGTGGCCCGAGCAACATACGTGTCGGTTCAGGCACACCACCTGGTCAGTGGCGCTCATCACCAGGTGCAGGTCATGGGACACCATCAGCACGCCGCAGCCGTGGCGGTCGCGCAGCCGGGTAATGAGGTTGTACAGCTCGGTCTGGCCAACCACATCCACGCCTTGAACCGGCTCGTCGAGTACCAGCAGCTGGGGCTCGCGCAGCAGTGCGCGGGCCAGCAGCACACGCTGCATCTCACCACCGGAGATGGTCTGGATCGGGCTGTCGATGACCTGTTCGGCGCCCACTTCCTGCAGCGCCGACAAGGCTGCCGCACGGTCTACCCCGGGCACCAGGCGCAGGAAGCGCAGCACCGACAGCGGCAGCGTGGCATCTACCTGGATTTTTTGCGGCATGTAGCCGATGCGCAGCTTTGGCTTGCGCCACACCTTGCCACGGTGCGGCTTGAGCAGCCCGAGTACGGCGCGCACCAAGGTGGTCTTGCCCGCGCCGTTGGGGCCGATCAAGGTGACGATCTGGCCCGGCGCGACCGACAGGTCGATGCTGTCGAGCACCGCCTCGCCGCCAAAGGTGACGCCGACCTGCTCCAGACGGATCAGCGCGTCGCTCATGCCGCGCTCCGGCAGTTGCCGCACAGGCCAACCACTTCCACGGTCTGGGTCTCGACGGTGAAGCCGACGCCCTTGGCGCTGCTGATGATGGCTTCGCTGATGCTGCTCTGTTCCAGCTCGATGGCCACATGGCATTCGCGGCAGATCAAAAACTGGCCCTGGTGCACGTGCTCGGGGTGGCTGCAGCCGATGAAGGCGTTGAGCGAGGCGATGCGGTGTACCAGGCCGTTTTCCAGCAGGAAGTCGAGTGCGCGGTACACCGTGGGTGGTGCGGCGCGGCGGCCGTCCTGCTCGCTGAGCACGGCGAGGATATCGTAAGCGCCCAGTGGCTTGTGGCTTTGCCACACCAGCTCCAGCACCCGGCGGCGTAGCGCGGTCAGGCGCAGGCCTTGGCGGGTACACAGGGCGTCGGCTTCAGCCAAAGCGCTGTGGACGCAATGGGAGTGATCGTGAGGACGGTTGGCCAGCGGCGTGATGGACATGGGCAGCGACGGTTCTGGATGGAGACGTTATTATGTTACCTGTTTCTCACGACCCGAGTATTCACCGTGTCCCGATTTCTAGCCCTTTTTGTCGCTTTCATCGCATGCTCGGCCCAGGCCGATGTGCGTGTGCTGACCAGTATCAAACCGCTGCAGCAGATTGCCGCTGCCGTACAGGGGGGGGTCGGCAGCCCTGAGGTCTTGCTGCCGCCGGGTGCTTCGCCGCACCACTATGCGCTGCGCCCGTCCGACGTACGGCGGGTGGGCGATGCCGACCTGCTGTACTGGATCGGCCCGGACATGGAGAGCTTCCTGCCACGCGTACTGGGCAGCCGCAGCAAGGTCACGGTGGCTGTGCAGTCGCTGCCGGGTATGAAGCTGCGTCACTTTGGTGAAGACAGCCATTCCCATGAGGAAGCGGACCACGATGAGCATGACCACGACCACCGCCCAGGCAGCCTGGATGCGCACTTGTGGCTATCGTCGGCCAATGCGCGGGTTATCGCGGCAAAAATGGCAGCTGACCTGGCCCAGGCCGATCCCGCCAATGCGGCGCGCTACCAGAGCAACCTGAAGACCTTCGTCGAACGTATGGATGCGCTGGACGGGCGGATCAAGGCGCGGGTGGCGGGTATTGCCGACAAACCGTACTTCGTGTTCCACGAGGCGTTCGACTATTTCGAGGCGGAATACGGCTTGAAGCACACTGGCGTGTTCAGCGTGGCGTCCGAGGTGCAGCCAGGGGCCCAGCATGTGGCCGCCATGCGCAAGCGCCTGCAGGAAGTGGGCAAGACCTGTGTGTTCAGCGAGCCGCCACTGCGGCCGCGCCTGGCCGAGACCCTGACGGCCGGGCTGCCGGTGCGCCTGGCTGAGCTGGATGCACTGGGGGGGACTGACCCGGTGGATGGCAAGGGCTATGAGCGGTTGCTGGAGAAGCTGGGGGGTGATCTGGCGGGGTGCCTGGAGCAGTTGTAAGGCTGCTTTGCCTCGAGTTCTGCAGGAGATTGCATCAAGGCTGGTGCTTGTCTTGATGCTTTCAGCGCCTATGAGATCGAGCGCCGCCCGCGCGGCGCTTCGCGGGACAAGCCCGCTCCCACATCTGTTTCCGGCCAGTCACTCCTGTGAGGTCACCTCTGTCCGCCTTGTGTGTCCCATTCGATATCGAAGGGGGCGCCGCTGCTCTTAATCCATCTCCAGTCATGCACCAAGGCTGCGACCCATCTGGCACAGGAATAATTGGCCCGAAACAGATGTGGGAGCGGGCTTGTCCCGCGAAGCGCCGCGCGGGCGGCGCTCGATTTCACAGGCGCAGAAAGCATCAAGGCGGGCACCTGTCAGCCCTCACACAATCCCCCGCCAGGCACAACCAGCCTCACACCTTCTTCTGCGGATCAGTCGGCGACTCGATCCCATCGAGTATCGCCTCCGCCAACCCCTCCGCCAGCTCAATGGAGTGCAGGCTCGACCAATACATGCCACGGCCCTCTTCGCGCAGGTATTCCAAAGCCTTGGAGCCCGTCTCATACGCACCACGCAGGTACAGGGCAACATGGACCAGGGCATCCTCGGCCGAAATGTTCGGGTTTAGAGTGAACAGCGGTTCGTGGCCAGCATCGCAGCGGCCGAAGGGACGGGTGGAAGTGCAAGGTAAAGGTGGATCGGGGACAATTTTTTTAGCCATCGGAAAATGCTCCTCAACGCCGCCACCCATCACTACCACGTGAATGGGTGGCGACTGTACGCGAGGTGGTAGACCCGGGCATTTTCCAATCCGGGCAGGCTCGAAAGCCTCCCACGCACAGCCGCCATAGACTGTCATGGAACAAATGCATCCGGGCTACCACACCCGATCGCCAAGTTATTCGGCGATGGATCAAGCCTAGAGACAAGGGTTCCCACTGAGAAGGTGATGGCAGGGGACGCGGCTCGTAGGATATTTCCCAAGCTGCAAGCTGGACAGTCATTCGAGACAAAATCAGAAAAACCTGAAGCAGCGCACGTCCGTTGTAGGAGCGGCCTTGTGTCGCGACAGGGCCGCAGAGCAGCTCCGCGGTTGTAAGCCTGTTCCGGCCTCTTGAGTCCTGCAGGAGATTGCATCAAGGCTGGCAGGTGCTTGTCTTGATGCTTTCAGCGCCTATGAGATCGAGCGCCGCCCGCGCGGCGCTTCGCGGCACAAGCCCGCTCCCACATCTGTTTCCGGCCAGTCACTCCTGTGAGGTCACCTCTGTCCGCCTTGTGTGTCCCATTCGATATCGAAGGGGGCGCCGCTGCTCTTCATCCATCTCCAGTCATGCACCAAGGCTGCGACCCATCTGGCACAGGAATAATTGGCCCGAAACAGATGTGGGAGCGGGCTTGTCCCGCGAAGCGCCGCGCGGGCGGCGCTCGATTTCACAGGCGCAGAAAGCATCAAGGCGGGCACCTGTCAGCCCTCACACGATCGCGCGCCTGCCCCGGCCTCTTCGCGGGCATGCCCGCTCCCACAGGGGTAACACAAACCTCAAGATTGTCGTTGTACCTGTGGGAGCGGGCGCGCCCGCGAAGAAGCAGCAGAAGGACTAGAGCGCAAACGGCAAGTGCAAAGCCACTTGCTGGCGCTGCGCCAAACGCACCTCGAACTCGCTCGGGTCATGGATCATCACATCCATCCCGGCAAACGATTCCGCCGCAATCAGGCGCGACAGCCAGAAGCGTACGCAGCCTACCCGCAACATTTCCGGCCACAGTTCGGCCTCGGCTGCAGTGAACGGCCGCAGCGCCGCATAGGCCGCCAGCAGCGCCTGGGCACGCGGCATGTCGATCGCGCCGTGCTCATCCAGGCACCAGTCGTTCACGGTGATGGCGATGTCATACAGCATCGGCCCCGAGCAGGCGTTGTAGAAATCGATCACACCGGTCAGGTGGGTGCCTTCGAACATCACGTTGTCGCGGAACAGGTCGGCGTGCAGGTTGGCCCGTGGCAAGGCCAGGATCTGCGCCTTGTGCGCACCGATTTCGTCCAGCGCCGGCTGCAGCAGCGCGGCTTGTTCTGCCGTCAGGCGTGGCAGCAACTCGGCACCCGAGGCCAGCATCCAGTCCAGGCCACGGTCGGTGCGGCGCTCGATGATGTGCTCGCGGGTGGCCAGGTGGATGTGCGCCAGCAGTTCGCCGACCTGGGCGCAGTGCTGGGCATTGGGGGCCTTGATGTGCTTGCCCGACAGCCGTGGCTGCAGCAGCGCCGGCTTGCCGCACAGTTCGCGCAGGCCGTGGCCGTCGCGGTCACGAATGGCGTACGGCACCGGCATGTCGGCTGCGTGCAGGGTATCGAGCAGCTCTATGAAAAACGGCATGTCCTCGGCGGGCCCACGCTCGATCAGCGTCAGGACGAACTCCCCCTGTTCGAGGCTGACGAAGAAATTGCTGTTCTCGGTGCCGGCGGCAATGCCCTGGAAGTCGAGCAGACGGCCCAGCGCGTACGGCGCCAGAAAGGTTTCCAGCTCAGGCCGGGTCACGGGGGTGAAGACTGACATGATGAAAATTTGCCCATACGGGCACTTCCGCCGGGAAGTGCCGGGTTGATGTGAACGGTGCGCGCGTCAGCTTACCACTCGAAGATCTTCCAGGACGGAATCAGCATGTCCGGCTGGTCGGATCGAATGAAATTGGCATCGGTGCCATCGGCGCGTACCAGGAAATAAGGCTTGCCGTTTTTCGGTGTGATCTTGATCGCATACAGGAAGCCGTTCTGCCGGTATTCCTGGATGGTCTTGTCGCCTTCCGTGCGAATGGTCACCTCGGGATCGGCCGAGGGGGCGTCGTCCGCCGCCAGGGTGACGACCGGCATGGTTGCCAACAGGCCGAGCAGTAACAGGCGATTGAGTGTACGCATGATAACCTAGTCCCTTTGTCGTCAATGATTCTGGCTATTCTAGCGCCGGACCCGTCGAAAAGGTTGATTCTGCTCATGAGCCAAGCGCCCCTCGTCCTGGTGGACGGTTCCTCCTACCTGTACCGCGCCTTCCACGCGCTGCCGCCGCTGACCACGTCCAAGGGCATGCCGACCGGTGCGGTGAAGGGTGTGCTGAACATGCTCAAGAGCCTGCGCAAGCAATACCCCGACAGCCTGTTCGCGGTGGTTTTCGACGCCAAGGGCGGCACCTTCCGTGACGCCATGTTCGCCGAATACAAGGCCAACCGCCCAAGCATGCCCGACGACCTGCGGGTACAGGTCGAGCCGTTGCATGCCAGTGTCAAGGCGCTGGGCTACCCGCTGCTGTGCGTAGAAGGGGTCGAGGCCGATGACGTGATCGGCACCCTGGCGCGCAGCAGTGCCACCCAGGGCCGCCCGGTGATCATCTCGACTGGCGACAAGGACATGGCGCAGCTGGTGGACGGCCACGTGACCTTGGTCAACACCATGACCGGCAGCGTGATGGACGTTGCCGGCGTGCACGAAAAGTTTGGCGTCGGTCCGGAGCACATCATCGACTTCCTTGCCCTGATGGGCGACAAGGTCGACAACATCCCCGGCGTGCCGGGCGTTGGTGAAAAGACTGCAGTCGGCCTGCTGACCGGTATCGGCGGCGGCCTCAGCGACCTGTACGCCAACCTCGACAAGGTGCCGACCCTGGCCATCCGCGGCGCCAAGACCCTGCCGGCCAAGCTCGAGGAGCACCGCGATTCGGCGTTCCTGTCCTATGAACTGGCCACCATCAAGTGCGATGTACCACTGGATATCGAGGTCGAGGGACTGGTGTGCGGTGAGCCGGACCGCGACGCGCTGCTGGCGCTGTACACCGAAATGGAGTTCAAGAGCTGGGTCGCCGAGGTGCAGCGCGAGGCGAGCAAGGCTGGCGAGGATCTCGCCCCGGTCGTCGACGAGCCGGTGGCCAAGGTCGAACCGAAATACGAGACCATCCTCGACCAGGCCCGCTTCGACGCCTGGCTGGAAAAGCTGCGCCAGGCGCCGCTGTTCGCCTTCGACACCGAAACCACCAGTCTTGACGCCCAACAGGCGCAACTGGTCGGCCTGTCATTCGCCGTCGAACCCCATGAAGCTGCTTATGTGCCCCTGGCCCACGACTACGATGGCGCTCCGGCACAACTGGACCGGGAAGCCGTGCTGCTGGCACTGAAGCCTCTGCTGGAAGACCCAACCAAGGCCAAGGTCGGGCAGAACGCCAAGTACGACATCAACATCCTCGCCAATGCCTCACCGGCCATCGAAATGCGCGGCGTGGCCTACGACACCATGCTCGAGTCGTATGTGCTCAACTCCACTGCGACCCGTCACGACATGGACAGCCTGGCGCAGAAGTACCTCGACCACAGCACCATCGCCTTCGAGGACATCGCCGGCAAGGGTGCCAAGCAGCTGACCTTCAACCAGATCACCCTGGAAAAGGCCGGCCCCTACGCCGCCGAAGATGCCGACATTACCCTGCGTCTGCACCAGGCGCTGCAGGCCCGCCTGGCGCAAACGCCAAGTCTGCAGCCAGTGCTGATGGACATCGAGATGCCGCTGGTGCCGGTGCTGGCCAAGATCGAGCGCCAAGGCGCGCTGGTCGATGCCGCACTGCTGCATGTGCAAAGCGGTGAGCTAGGCGTGAAGATGGCCGAGCTGGAGCAGCGTGCCTACGAGCTGGCCGGTGAAACGTTCAACCTTGGCTCGCCCAAGCAGCTGGGCGCGATCCTTTACGACAAGCTGGGCATGCCGGTGCTGAGCAAGACCGCCAAAGGCCAGCCCTCCACGGCCGAAGCGGTGCTCGACGAGCTGGCCGAGCAAGGCTACCCGCTGCCTGAGGTACTGATGCAGTACCGCAGCCTGAGCAAGCTCAAGAGCACCTACACCGACAAGCTGCCGGGGCAGATCAACCCACGCACCGGGCGTATTCACACCTCGTACCAGCAGGCGGTGGCGGCAACCGGCCGGCTGTCGTCGAGCGACCCGAACCTGCAGAACATTCCGATCCGTACCGCCGAAGGCCGACGCATTCGCCAAGCATTCGTTGCCAGCCCCGGCTACAAGCTGCTGGCGGCGGACTACTCGCAGATCGAGCTGCGCATCATGGCCCACCTGGCCAAGGACGAAGGCTTGTTGCACGCCTTTCGCAACGACCTCGACGTGCACCGCGCCACGGCAGCGGAAGTGTTCAGTGTGGCCCTGGAAGACGTCACCACCGACCAGCGTCGCAAGGCCAAGGCCATCAACTTTGGCCTGATCTACGGCATGAGCGCGTTTGGCCTGGCCAAGCAGATCGGTGTCGACCGCAAGCAGTCGCAGGACTACATCGACCGTTACTTCGCCCGCTACCCCGGCGTGCTGGCCTACATGGAGCGCACTCGCGCCCAAGCTGCCGAGCAAGGTTTTGTCGAGACTCTGTTCGGCCGCCGCCTGTACCTGCCAGACATCAACGCCAAGAACCCGGCCCTGCGTAAAGGCGCCGAGCGCACGGCAATCAACGCGCCAATGCAGGGCACAGCAGCCGACATCATCAAACGCGCCATGGTCAATGTGGATAACTGGCTGAGCGAGAGCGGGCTGGATGCCCGGGTGATCCTGCAGGTACACGACGAACTGGTGCTCGAGGTGCGTGAAGACCTGGTTCAACAGGTGAACGATGAAATTCGCCAGCACATGAGTCAGGCCGCGCAGCTGGATGTGCCGCTGCTGGTGGAAGCAGGAATTGGTGCGAATTGGGACGAAGCTCACTGATCGAGCAGGGAAAGCTGTGTAGGATCTGCGACGGGGTGACGCGGACCCTGGCACCGCTAGTGCCGTTGGTGCTGAGGTTTGATGAAACTATCGCAAATAGTTTTCAGGGCCTCGGAACTAAACCGGTGAAGCGGGACTCAGAGTAACTGAATGGCTGGTGAAGCCTTTCGATGCTCCTATGTTGTGTTAAGTGTTGGCAGATATCTGGACCCCGCCCTAGCGGTCCGGACTTGGACCCCGAACTTCCCCCTCCCCATACGAAGTCCGGGGTTTTTTTTGCCCGGAATTCCTTGGCGACGCGTTGCCTGTGTAGGAGCGGCCTTGTGTCGCGATGGGCTGCGCAGCAGCCCCAGGATCTCGGAAACAGCACAAATTGCCGGGGCTGCTGCGCAGCCCATCGCGACACAAGGCCGCTCCTACAGGGGGCGGTGCAGGGCTTCAGGCCACTGGCTTGTCTTCCAGCTCCATCCAGCCCGCCAGCACGCGATAAGCCTCTTCCACGCCCAGGCGCTTGGGCGCCGAGAACAGCTGGATGGTCACACCATCGCCCCAGCCTTTTCTGATTTCCGACTGCACTTTCAGCAGGGTGTTCTTGCCCGCGCCGTGGGTCAGCTTGTCGGCCTTGGTCAGCAGGATGTGCATCGGCATGCCGCTGGCCTTGGCCCAGTCGAGCATCATCTTGTCGAAGTCGGTCATCGGGTGGCGCACGTCCATCATCAGGATGATCCCGCGCAGGCACTCACGGCTGCCCAGGTAGGCTTCCAGGTGTTTCTGCCAGTGCTGCTTGAGTGGAATCGGCACTTTTGCATAACCGTAGCCCGGCAGGTCGACCAAACGCCGTTCATCGTCCAGACTGAAGAAATTCAACAGCTGGGTGCGCCCCGGGGTTTTCGAGGTACGCGCCAGGCTGGCATGAGTCAGGGTATTGAGGGCGCTGGATTTGCCGGCGTTAGAACGGCCGGCAAAAGCCACCTCGTAACCCTGGTCGTCCGGGCATTGTTCGACCTTGGCTGCGCTGAGGGCGAATTTGGCTTTCTGGCAGAGGCCGAGGATGGGGTTCTTGACTTGCATGGGATATCCGATGTGGGTGTTGCCAAAGCCTAGGCCGGCAAGCGGTGTCGTTTCCGTTTGGCTGACAGCAGTATATAATGCCCCAGTTTTTGTGTGCCCATTCTCCCAGCGAAGGAGAACGGGCATGGGGTGCCGAACTATAGCTTGCGCATCAGAACGCAGCGCGTCCCCCAACCCTGTCAGGTCGTTTCGCCTGGCGAAATGGCTGCTAGCTGTCGGTATGTTCCTGCCGTATTTCAGCGCACAGGCTACACAGGATCCCGAGGTGTTGTACAACCGCACGTGTGCGGCCTGTCACACCGGGCAGTTGCCACAGGCACCCAGGCAGGGTGACAGGGCAGCTTGGGAGCCAAGGCTGGCGCAAGGCATGGAGGTACTGGTAAAGCACGTGACCCAGGGTTTCAAGGCTATGCCGCCGCGTGGATTGTGCATGGACTGCAGTGCCGAGGACTACCGTTTGGTCATCCTTTGGATGAGTGGCAGTCCCGATACATAACATTTCACCCTTAGCCGTGTTGGATTAGCTGATGAACAAACTAGTCGTGAGTCTGCTGTTGACCCTGGGTGTCGCAGGTGCGGCCACTGCTGCACAACCTATCAAAGGCGATGCCGCCGCTGGCCAGGCCAAGACCGCCGTCTGTGGCGCCTGCCACAACCCTGACGGCAACAGCCTGGCACCGAACTTCCCGAAACTGGCCGGCCAGGGCCAGCGCTACCTGGAAAAACAACTGCACGACATCAAGTCGGGCAAACGTACCGTGCTGGAAATGACCGGCATGCTGGCCCCGTTCAATGATCAGGATCTGGCCGACATCGCTGCCTATTTCGCCAGCCAGAAAGGCAGCGTAGGCGCCGCCGATCCCAAGCTGGTGGAGCGTGGCCGTGCACTGTTCAACGGTGGCGACCTGGAGAAAGGCATGCCCGCCTGTACCGGCTGCCACTCGCCGAATGGCGCGGGCATCGCCCTGGCCGGCTTCCCGCATCTGAGTGGGCAGCACTCGCAGTACGTGACCAAGCAGCTGACCGACTTCCGCGAAGGCAACCGCACCAACGATGGCGACGCCATGACCATGCGTACCATTGCTGGCAAGCTGAGCAACCACGACATCGAAGCGTTGGCCAGCTATATCCAGGGCCTGCACTGACTGGCGGCGCGGTCCCTTGTAGGAGCGGCCTTGTGTCGCGATAGGGCTGCAAAGCAGCCCCGGCGATTTGTGCATTTGCGCTGGAACCCTGGGGCTGCTTCGCAGCCCTATCGCGACACAAGGCCGCTCCTACAGGTGTGACACGCGCCTGCGAGAGCGCTGCATTAACCTTCAGTTAATGTTGTAGGCCAATGATGAAAGGGCGGCCGGGCCGCCCTTTTTTTCGTCCGCTGCCGTTACACTACAGAACTCGCGCCGTTACCCGCCTGTCTCAATTCAGGTCGTGTAGAGGCGACCCATGAATGCTCAGGAGTAAAGCATGCGTAAACTGATTCTCAGCGCTGCGCTGGTCGCCGCCAGCGTATTCGGTATGACTGCCGTCCAGGCCGCCGAGCCTGTTGCCGGCAAGGAATATATCGAGCTGAGCAACCCTGTTCCGGTTTCCGTGCCTGGCAAGATCGAAGTGGTCGAGCTGTTCTGGTACGGCTGCCCACACTGCTACCACTTCGAGCCAACCATCAACCCTTGGGTCGACAAGCTGCCCAAGGACGTCAACTTCAAGCGCGTTCCAGCCATGTTCGGTGGCCCATGGGACGCCCACGGCCAGATGTTCCTGACCCTCGAAGCCATGGGCGTCGAGCACAAGGTACACGCCGCGGTGTTCGATGCCATCCAGAACCAGCGCAAGAAGCTGACCGACAAGAACGACATGGCCGAATTCCTCGCCACCCAGGGCGTAGACAAGGACAAGTTCCTCGCCACCTTCGATTCGTTCGCCATCAAGGGCCAGGTCAACCAGGCCAAGGAACTGGCGAAGAAGTACGAAATCACTGGCGTACCGGCGATGGTGGTCAACGGCAAGTACCGTTTCGACCTCGGTACCGCTGGCGGGCCGGAAGGCGTGCTGAACGTTGCCGACCAGCTGATCGACAAGGAGCGCGCCGCTAAGTAAGCGGCGAAACCCATGCCCCGCTTCAGAGCTACGCGTGGCATTGGCCTGCACCAGCCGCAGGTCAACGAACATCACCTGCAGGCCACTGGCCTGCCCGAGGATGGTCGCCTGCGGCTGCTCAGTTTCAATATCCAGGTGGGCATCAGCACCGAGCGCTACCGGCATTACCTGACCCGTAGCTGGCAGCACCTGCTGCCGCATAACGGGCGTGCCGGCAATTTGCAGAAGATCGGCAAGCTGTTGGGCGACTTCGACCTGGTGGCCCTGCAGGAGGCCGATGGCGGTAGCCTGCGCTCGGGCTACGTCAACCAGGTCGAACACCTGGCGCACCTGGGGGCCTTCCCCTACTGGTACCAGCAGCTCAACCGCAACCTGGGGCGTTTTGCCCAGCACAGCAATGGCGTGCTCAGCCGCCTGAAGCCGCAACTGCTCGAAGACCACCCCTTGCCAGGCCCTGCCGGGCGTGGGGCGATCCTGGTGCGCTTTGGCGAAGGTGACGATGCGCTGATCGTGGTGATGATGCACCTGGCGCTGGGCGCCAAGACCCGCGCCCTGCAGCTGGGCTATATCCGCGAGCTGATTGGCGGTTACCGCCACCAGGTGCTGATGGGTGACATGAACACCCATGCCACCGACCTGCTGGAGCACTCGCCGCTGCGCGACCTGGGCCTGGTTGCCCCGCAGGTCGAGGCCACCTTCCCCAGTTGGCGACCACAGCGTTGCCTGGACCATATCCTGCTAAGCCCAAGCCTCACCCTGGAGCGTGTCGAGGTGCTGGCGCAGCCCATCTCCGACCATCTTCCGGTCGCGGTAGAGATCCGATTGCCTGATGCATTGACTGTGGATACGCTGCCGGTCTTGAGCTGAATCAGCTAAAGCATTGCACGCCCTCAAGAGTTGCAGGCGCGCGCCGACAGTGTGTAATCAGACAGCCCAGATGTATCACCCCTCGCGGATCCAGGCATGACCGAAGAAGCCGAGCGCTGGAAAGAAAAATACCTTAAAAGCATCGAGCAGCAGGAAAAGCTCGAACGCCGTTGGGACGCCCGTCTCGATCTGCTGCGCCGCGGCCTGGTACGCAGCACCCTGGCTGCCGAAGGCAGTGACAAGGTAGTGGACGAGTGCATGAAAGAGATGCGCGAGGTCATCCGTAGCGACAACATGGATGCCGGCCTCGCCGGGTTGATCCCTCGCCTGGAAAAGGCCGTGCTGGATTCCGAGCAACGTCGTGAAACGCGCATGAACCAGGTGGGCGATGCGCTGACTGCGCTGGTTGGTCAACTGCAAGGCCTGCCGCTACCTAGCGATATTTCGCGGCCTTTGAAGAAGCTGGCGAAGAAGCTCGATGGCGGCGTCGCGCAGTCACGCGACCTGCCGCCGCTGCTGGGTGAGCTGAGCGGTTTGCAGGGGCGCGCGCTGTCAGCCCTGGGCAAACCGGGTGAAGATGCCCGCCCTGGCTTCTTGCAGCGCTTGTTCGGTAGCCGTGAGGACGATGCCCAGGACGAAGCGGTGCTTGTGCCAGTGGCTGTGCCGGTTGGCGAGCCTCCGCCCCAAGCGGAGCCGGCCAGTGTCGAGCCCCCGCTACCCAGTGATGTCGATGCGTTACTGCCGTTGCCAACCCTCTCTGAGCCCGCAGCCGAGGTGGCCGTAGCGCCCGAGCCGGAGCTGGAAGCATCAGGCCCGGCATTGATCGAAACGACCGACAGGCCGCCGGTGTCGCAACCGCAGAATGAAGCACCCACCCCTGAAGACGCTGCCAGCAAGCCATTGCCTGATGCCGCGCCATTACCGGCACTGGAAGAAACGTTCGGCGAAGACGGCCCCTATGCCCTGCCTTACGCGGTGGAGCCGCCTTACAGCCAAGTTGCTGCCCACATCGAGCAAACCCTGATCGGCCTGCTTGACGACCTCAGCCTGCCCGAGCGGCACAAGGCCCAGGCGCTGGAAATGCGCGTCCGGGTTGCCCGCGGCTTGAACTGGTATGAGCTGATACCGGTGCTGGATGACCTGGCGGTGCTGATGCTGGCGATCACCGACAGCGGCCAGCACGAATTCGAGACTTACCTGCAGCAACTCAACGAGCGCCTGGAAGGCTTCCAGAGTCACCTGCACGAGGCCAGCGCCGGCCACGCCGACAACAGCAGCGCTGCCCGTGCGCTGGATACCCAGTTGCGCGAGCACGTCGACGGGCTGCAAAGCAGTGTGCAAGGTGCCGCCGACGTAGACAGCCTCAAGCACATCCTCGAGAACCGGCTGGAAGGCTTGCTGGTGACCATGGACGAGCACAAGCACGAGCGTGATCGCCGCGAGCAGGAACTGGCCGGTCGCCTGCAAGGGTTGTCGGAGCGCGTGGCAAACATGGAGCACGAGGCGCTCGGTTACCGCGAGCACCTGGAAGAACAGCGCCAGAAGGCCCTGCTCGACCCCCTCACCGGCCTGCCCAACCGGGCAGCCTGGAGCGAGCGGGTTGAACGCGAAATGCTCGAATGGCAGGAAAACGGCGGTCACCTCGCTATGGCGATCCTCGATCTGGACCATTTCAAGCGCATCAACGACAGCTATGGGCACCTGGCCGGCGACAAAGTGCTGAAGATCGTTGCCGACCAACTGCACAAGCGTTTGCGTGGCCGTGACTTCATTGCCCGTTTTGGCGGTGAGGAATTCGTCCTGCTGCTGCCGCAGACACCGCCAGCGGCGGCGGCCCAGGTGGCCGAGGTGTTGCGGGCGACCATAGAAGCCTGCCCGTTCCACTTCAAGGGCGAGCGGGTGGTGATCACCACCTCGATCGGCCTGGCGGCTTTCCGTTCTGGCGAGCGCGGCGACCAGGTGCTCAAGCGTGCCGATGCGGCGTTGTACCGGGCCAAGGAGCAGGGGCGCAATCGCGTCGAGCAGAGCTAGCCGCCAGGCGCGGTCGTGGCGAGCACGTTATACTGTAGCGCTCATACGCTGAGGCCACTGACGTGCTTTCCACGCTGAAAAAAACCCTGATTTGCTTTCTGCTGTTCTCTGTCGCCGGTTGCTCGACGGGCCTGCGCATCGACCGCAGCCACCCTTCGGCCAACCAGGACGACCGCATTCAGTTCGTTGTCCTGCATTACACCAATGCCTCACTGGAGCGTTCGCTGGCGTTGCTGACCCAGGGTGAGGTCAGCAGCCATTACCTGATCGGCGATGGCCCGGCCACGGTGTATCAGCTGGTGGATGAGAGCCGCCGCGCCTGGCATGCCGGTGACAGCCAGTGGCAGGGGCGCACCTGGCTGAACTCCTCGTCCATCGGTATCGAGATCGTCAACCCAGGCTTTACCGATACGCCGAACGGCCGGGTCTGGCACCCTTACAGCGAAGCGCAGATCCAGGCGCTGATTGCCCTGCTCAAGGATATTGTCAAACGCAACAACATCGAGCCCCGTCATATTATCGGTCACAGCGACATTGCCCCGTTGCGCAAGCTTGACCCAGGGCCGTTGTTCCCCTGGAAGCGCCTGGCCGACGCCGGGCTGGGAATCTGGCCCGAGGCCAATGCGGTGGCACGCCAGCAGGCCTATTTCAGCGTCAACCCGCCCAGCGTTGGCTGGTACCAGCAGGAGCTGGCACGGTTCGGCTACCAGGTCGAACAGACCGGCGTACTGGATGTGGCCACCCGCCATGTAATCGCCGCGTTCCAGATGCGCTTCCGCCCACAGCGTTTCGATGGCATGCCGGATGCGCAGACGGCAGCGATGCTGCAGGTGCTTAACCGCATGCGTTGAGCATGCGCCGCCTGTTCTGGCCCTATCGCCGGCAAGCCAGCTCCCACTGGTGTTGCTCAGTTCTCTAGGCTTGTGTTTAACCTGTGGGAGCTGGCTTGCCGGCGATGAGGCCTATACAGGCGGCACAAGGCAGTTGTGGCCGCAGAAAAGCCTGCAGCGAAGCGCCAAACGGCGCGGGTGATTATCGATTCAGTTGCTATACCTTAGTTATCAACTGGATGCCGTCGATGTCATCTTTAATTGCCCTGCTGCGCCAAATTTTTTACCGTCCCTGGATGCTGGCCACTTTGGCAGCGTTGGCCAGCGCCGCGGTGTTGCTGACTGCCAGCATCGGTATTGCCCTGCAACAGATGAAGCAGAGCGAGAGCGAACAGATGAACGCCCAGGGCGAGCGTTTTCTGGATCGCCTCGAGCAGGTATTCGGCCAATTGCGCGAAGGTGTCGACCTGCTGCAAGCGCAGCCCTTGCGCGGCTGCAGCCCGGCGATGCTGGCTGCCTTGCAGCAGGTTGGCCTGAGTTCGAGGTTCATCTATGAAGCGGCTTATGTGGATGGCCAGGTTGCCTGCTCCAACCGGGGTGATGAACGCGCGTTCGTGCCGCTGCGCGCACCGGACATCCAAGGGCCCACGTACAGTTACTGGCTCAATACCACCACCGAGCCGAACGAAAACCTGGCCGCACTGATGCTGGGCCGGGGCAAGTTTCTGGTCTCCACCTCCCGTGGTCACCTGACCGATGTGGTCGACCTGCCTCCGGGGGGCAGCCTGGTGGTGGTGCTCGACAACGGTGCCCGCGCCATTCCGGTGCTCGGCCCACCACAGGTATGGCCGCCACCCTCTGCCTGGTCGAACAGCCATAACTCGCTACTCGAACTCAGCGACCGGCTGATCTATCGCATGCCGACCAAGTCGCCTGACTACCAGTTGGTACTGATTGCCCCACGCGCCAGCCTGCCGCTGCGCATGAACGGCATGCTCTGGTTGCTGTTCCCCGGGAGTGTGCTGGCCGCCTGTTGCATTGGCTGGCTGGTGCTGCAACTGATCCTGCAGCGGCGCTCGATGAGTTCGGAATTGCAGAATGCCTTGCGCCGTGGCGAGCTGCAGGTGCTCTACCAGCCGATCATCGAGCTCGACAGCCGGCGCTGCGTGGGGGCCGAAGCGCTGGTGCGCTGGCGTCGCCCGGACGGCTCACTGACCAGCCCGGACCTGTTCATTCCGCTGGCGGAAAACACCGGGCAGATCCGCCAGATCACTGACTTTGTCCTGCAACGTGTGCTCGAGCAGCTAGGACAGCTGCTGCGCTCGCACCCCAAGCTGTATATCTCCATAAACCTGGCGGCCTGCGATGTGATGGTGCCGCGGATTGGCCGGGTGGCAGCACGCCTGCTGGCGTTGCATCGGGTGGCGCCCAGCCAGATTGCCTTTGAAGTGACCGAGCGCGGCCTGATCGACGTGGTCGTTGCCCGTGACAACCTGCAGGCGCTGCGCGCCGTCGGGCACCAGGTGCTGATCGACGATTTTGGTACCGGTTATTGCAGCCTGGCCTACCTGCAGACCCTGCCGGTGGACTGCCTGAAGATCGACAAGGCGTTCATCGATGCACTGGGCCATGATGCTGCCAGCAGCGGCGTCGCCCCGCATATCATCCGCATGGCCCACGACCTGCACTTGCGGGTGATTGCCGAAGGCATCGAATGTGAAGACCAGGCAGTGTTATTGAACAGTGAGGGGGTCAATTATGGCCAGGGCTGGCTGTTTGCCCGGCCGTTGAATGCGCGGCAGTTTGCCGAACTGGTGGCACGAGGGCATTTGCCACCACGCCCTCAAACAGGCAAGGCCATGTAGAACTGCGTCCCCTGCCCAGGCCGGGAGAACACGCCCATGCGCCCGCCGTGCAGCTGCACGATCTCCTTGCACAGCGCCAATCCCAGCCCCGCCCCACCTTTCTTGCGCCCTACCTGCACGAAGGGCTCGAAAATGCGCCCTTGCTGGCCATAGGCAATACCCTCGCCATTATCTTCGACACTGATGATCACCCGCTCGGCATGCCGCCGCGCATGCAGGCGTATACGCCCGCCGCTGGCGGTGTGGCGGATGGCGTTGTGCAACAGGTTGTCCAGCACCCGGTCGAGTTGGGGAACGTCGGCCAGGATGCGCGGTAGTGGCAGCTCCAGCTCCTTGATCAGCTCGATCTGCTTGTGCCTGGCCTGGTCGGCAAAGCGCAGTTGCGCACGCTCCAGCAGTTCGTCGAGGGCGCACGGCGCCAACTCGAGTTTCTGCAAGCCGCTTTGGTAGCGGGAGAAGTTGAGCAGGTCGTTGATCAACTGGGTCAGGCGCTGCATTTCTTCGCCGATGGTTTCCAGCAAGTCGTTCTCGCGTGCCTCGGGCGGGAACTTGACCCGCTCGCGCAACAGGCCGAAAGCCATGTGCATGCCGGTCACGGGGGTGCGCAGTTCATGGGACGCGCGCAGCACGAATTCACTGCGCACCCGTTCGAAGGCCCGTTGCTCGGTCACATCGTGCAGCACCATCACCGCGCCAAGGATCGGCCCTTGGGGGTGGCTGACCGGGGTCAGGCTGTAGGTGAGCAGGCGCGATTCCTCGTCCACTTCCATGTTCAGGTCGTCTGGCGGGCGGTCGAGGCTGCCGCCGCGCAATACCTGGCGCAGCTGCTGCTCCAGCTCCGGTCGCTGCAAGGCTTCGGCCAGGCTGCTGCCGACGCGGCTGTCGTTCCAACCCAACTGGCGCTGCGCTACCGGGTTGAGGTGTTCCAGGCGGCCCTGGCGGTCGATGATCAGAAGGCCGTCGTCGATGCTATCGAGCACGGCTTGCAAACGCTGCTGACCGGCCAGCAGTTCATCGACGTTGGTGGCCTGGTGCTTGCGCAAGGCATCGGCCATCAGGCCGAAGCGGCGGGTCAGCAGGTTCAGCTCGGTGGCTTGGGTGACAGGCAGGGTAACATCGAAATTGCCTTTGCCGAGTTGGTCGGCCGCCTTGGCCAACGCTTCGATCGGTTGGCCGAAGCGGCGGGCGATGTTGTGCGCGGTGATAAAGCCCAGAACCACCACCACCAGACCCATCAGGCCGAGCACGCCGCTAACCAGCAACGCGCGGTCACGGCTGTGTTCCTCGCTACGGGTGATCAGGTCCAGGGCCTGCTTGTGGGCGTCGATCAGGTCGGTGCGCACCTGGTTGAAGGCCGCCCCCAGTGGCTGATCGACGCCCATGCTGCGAGCAGGTGCGGGGCTGTCGCGGTAGGCCTGGAGAAAGGCCTGGTAGTTGCTGCTGGCCTTGCTGAAGCCGGTGCGTTCACCACCCTGCTCCAGGCCCAGGTTGAGCAGACCCTGAAAGCTCTCTTGCAGCAGCCGCAGGTTTTCCGGGGCAGTGTCCTCATCGAGGATCAAGGTCAGCTGTTCGCCCAGGTTTTGCCGCAGCTTCAGCCCCACCTCCAGGGCGTGGGTGGTGTCACGCACCCGTTGCTGTTGCACCGTGGCCATCTGCAGCACGCTGACCAGGCCCAGCAGCAGCCCGAGCAAGGCCACGGTGACCAGTGCCGAGATGCTGAGGAAAAGCCGCGTGCGCAGCTTCATGGGCGGCCACTTCACAGGTTGTACTGCTTGCGTTTGCGGTACAGGGTAGAGGCATCGATGCCCAAGGTCTTGGCCGCCTGGTCGAGGGTATCGCTGGCGGCCAGTACCGCACCGATATGTGCACGTTCCAGCTCATCCAGGCTGAGTGCGGCGCCCACCCGCGGAGCGTTGCCGGCCGGCTGTTCGCCCATGCCCAGGTGGCTGATTTCGACCCGCTCCTGCGGGCAGATGATACTGGCCCGTTCCACCACGTTGCGCAGCTCGCGAATATTACCGGGCCAGCGGTAATTGAGCAGGGCGGCACGTGCCTCGTCGCTGAAACCGCGGGCGGGGCGAGAGTATTCCTTGACGAAGCGGGCGAGGAAACGGTCAGCCAGGGTCAGAATGTCTTCACTGCGCTCGCGCAAGGGCGGCAGATGCAGAGTGATGACGTTCAGGCGATAGAGCAGGTCCTCGCGAAAGCGGCTTTCGCGCACCATTTCTTCGAGGTTGAGGTTGGTAGCCGCCAGGATGCGCACATCGGCACGGCGGGTGACCGGGTCGCCGACGCGCTCGTATTCCTTGTCCTGAATGAAGCGCAGCAGCTTGGGCTGCAAGGTCAGTGGGAAATCGCCGATCTCGTCGAGGAACAGTGTGCCGCCGTCAGCCTGGCTGACCCGCCCCAGGGTGCTTTCGCTGGCACCGGTGAAGGCACCGCGGGTATGGCCGAACAGCTCGCTTTCCATCAGCTCGGCGTTCAGTGACGGGCAGTTGATGGTCACGCAGGCTTTGCGCGCACGCTTGCTCCAGCCATGGATGGCCCGGGCCAGCTCGCCTTTACCGGTGCCGGATTCGCCAAGGATAAGGATATTGGCGTCGGTGGTAGCAACCTGGCGTGCGGTTTCCAGCACCACCATCATCGCCGGGCTGTGCGAGTCGAGGCCGTCCTTGGGTTTGCGCACTTCGCCTTCCAACGCTTCAAGGCGTGCAGAAAGCTGGCGCACTTCCAGTTGTTTGGCGGTGGCCAGGCGTAGCTGATCGGGGCTGCAAGGCTTTACCAGGTAGTCTGCGGCGCCGGCCTGGATAGCGTCTACTGCCGTGTCGATAGCCGAATGCGCCGTGACGATCACCACGCGCATCCAGGGGGCCTGGATGCGCATCTGCGCCAGCACATCAAGGCCGTTGTCTTCACCGAGGCGTAAATCGAGGAAACACAGGTCGAATACCTGGCGCTGCAGCAGGGTCTCGGCCTGGGCGGCGCTGTTGGCAGTGGCCACGCTGTAGCCTTCGTCTTCCAGGCAATAGCGGAAAGTGCGCAGGATCGCGGACTCGTCATCCACCAGCAGAATGCGGCCTTGGTTGTCCTGGGCTGATTCCATTTCCTACGCTCCTTAGGGATAGATCTTTATTTAGTGTGGGAAAAATCGGGCAAGTTGCATGGTCAATTCTGAAGGATTATGTCCTTTGCATGCTAGCCAATAGCCAAACAACGCCTGCAGGCCGCGTTTTTGCGGTGCTTTGCTTAGAGGCACGCGATGGCACATTGGTTGCGACGTTTTTAAGTTTTTGCCAACAAAAAGGAGGCTCTGCCATGACCTTTCCCCTACGCAGCGCTGTATTGGCCGCCGCTTTGTTGCCGGTTTTTGCCCCGGCATTCGCCGACCCGGTGCAGGACGCGCGCCTGGAAGGCGCCCTGCAAACTGCATTATCCCTGAACCGCATGCTCGACCCATTCCGCATCAAGGTCGACGTGGAAGGCAAGCAGGCGCGGCTTTCCGGCGAAGTGGAGAATGCTGTCGAACGGCAGTTGGCCGAGGATGTAGCCCGGGCTACCCGGGGCATTGAGCAGGTAGATAACCAGTTGCAGGTCAATGCCCAGCTGGTGGAACGCCCACTTGAGCTGCGGGCTTATGCCCAGCGGCTGGAGGACGCCACCCTGGCGGCGGTGATCCGAGCCCGGCTGTTGTGGAGCCGCACCACAGAAAAGGCACCTATAGAAGTACAAAGCAGCGAGGGCGTGGTGACGCTACGTGGCCGGGTCGACAGTGCCGAAGCCAAGGAACTGGCCGGTGTGGTGGCGCGTACCACCGACGGTGTGCATTTGGTCAACAACCTGGTCAGCCTCGATACCGCCGCCATGGCCAAGGCGCGCGAAACCCCCGTGGGGGTACCCACCGGCCCGCAGCCCAGCGACAGCTGGATCATCGACAAGATCCAGAACAGCTACCGCTTCAGCCGCAACCTCGATGGGCTGAACCTGAAAGTCGCCAGCGAAGAAGGCATGGTGCGGCTGTCGGGCGAGGTGGTTAGCGCCGAGCAGAAAACCATCGCGGTGGAGATCGCCAGGCAGATCATCGGCGTGCGCGGGGTGGATGCCGACTTGCTGAAGGTGGCGACCAAGGTTGAAGGCTGATCGTGCAATTCGCACGGCTGCACGGGTGGCATCGTGCAGGATACGCGCCTTCTGGTTATTCGTCGTTAACTTAACCTGTTGATTTATAAAGGTTTTCTTGGATATGTAAGTCTGGCACGCAGGCTGCAATTACCTGTTCAGGTTTGAACAAAAATTACAGCAGGAGGAGCCGGCATGAACCGCCAATCCGTCAACCGTTCGCACGTTGCCACATTGTCCCTGCGCCACATGCTGACGCTTGGCATGGCACTACTGCTGACCTTGGCTGCCGGTCTCTTCTATTACAGCTGGCAGACTGCGCGGCTGGCCGATCAGGTAGCGGCGCAAACTGCCCTGCTCAGCCAGATTCAGGCCACCCGTGCCAATAATTTCGTCAAGGCAGCGGAGCCGCTGCCTTCCGACACCAAGGCCACATCGCCGGCCACCCTTGAACATGTGGTGCCTCAGGACCGTTGGGTCTTCTGAGACGCTTTGCTTTGAAAAAAGAAAGGAGAAACACCATGCTGAGCTGGGCTATCACTTTCCTCATCATCGCCATTGTCGCTGCCGTTCTGGGCTTCGGTGGTATCGCCGGCGCTGCCACAGGTATTGCGAAGATCCTGTTCGTTGTCTTCCTGGTCCTGTTCGTGGCGTCCTTCTTCTTCGGACGTGGTCGAGGTTGAAAATGGGCAGGATGCTCAAGTCCGCTCTGGCTGCCGCCCTGCTCATGGGCGGCAGTACAGCGGCCATGGCGGCCAATGATGGCCAGCTGCGAGCCAACCAGCTGCTTGGCTCGGACCCTGAATACCGGGAAACCTGGCAGGACGCGATCGAGGGCGAGGAACGCCTGCCCGATTGGGTGGTCAATCTGACCGGCAGCGCTGAGCAGCAAATGTCGGCAGTCACGGAGGATGGCGACAAGTACTTGGTCGGCCCGCTGTGCGAGGCCCAGGACAACTGCACCTACAAGCGCCTGATCGTCGCGTTCAGCTGGGACAAAGACGATGCCTACGGGATGCTTGTGGAGGTACCCGAAGGTTTGCCGAACGACAAGTCGCCTACCCGGCATGCGCAATATCGCTGGTTGGGCAAACCGGACGACGGCATGAAAGCCATGCTGCAGGAGCAGTTGAAGCGTGACCCGAACTGGTACTGAGCCTTGTTTGCCAGTGCCGATGAAAGGTCACCCACTGTCACGTAATAGAAGCTGAACCTTTTTATATTTCAGCCTTCTATGATGCGCCGCCCCGAGGAGGGGCAGCACATGACCAAGGGGCCGGGCTGTTCTGATTGTTGCAGGATCGGAGTGGCCTAGGGGTACAGGGAGTGCCTCCAGCATTGGGCCGGGTCAGGAAAGGCGGAATCGGAAGCATCAGGTCGGCGGTGTCACAGGGATACCTTGCCAGACCTGACTTCCGAGGAGCCATGTAGGAAACGTCGCTTCCCTTGCGCGTTTTTTCCTCTAGGACACATTTTGTCTCGACCGCACATCATTTTTTTCCAACGACCCGGCCCGTTCAAAAAGTGGCATTTCTGCCATTCGGATTGTCGAACAAGCCATCCGATACCCCCTCTTCATACCGTCAAATCTGCCTAAAAATGGCCGGTTGGTCTTGTTCGGGATTCCGAACGTTATAAATCAATGACTTACAAACCTATCTTTTCGGTCGAATGCGTTATGCATATCGCGCATAGGGTATGCGTTTCCGGCATTAGATTTCCCCCCCTGCCATCGCAATAGTTGCCGCCTTTTTCGCTGGCCAGAGCGCCCTGTCGCTCGCCTGCGGTGTCCTTACATGACGTCGCCGGACGGAAACCGTCAATGCGTGTGACCTTGCCAAGGGCTCTGTTACGCCTGTTTCCACCCGCTGCCATGACCACTAGAACAAAGGGTAAAGACATGAAGAAGGCAAAACTTAGCCTCGCCTGGCAGATCGTGATCGGTCTGGTCCTGGGCGTTGCAATCGGCGCGCTGCTGAACCACTTCAGCGCGGAAAAGGCCTGGTGGATCAGCAACGTCCTCCA
Organism: Pseudomonas sp. NPDC089407; assembly: GCF_044900445.1. Lineage (NCBI taxonomy): Bacteria > Pseudomonadati > Pseudomonadota > Gammaproteobacteria > Pseudomonadales > Pseudomonadaceae > Pseudomonas > Pseudomonas sp. NPDC089407. The sequence continues at coordinate 26,881 of NZ_JBJDNB010000013.1, read as the reverse complement.
GCCCGCCGGTGACATCTTCATTCGCCTGATCAAGATGATCGTTGTCCCGATCGTGATTTCGTCGCTGATCGTGGGTATCGCCGGGGTTGGCGATGCGAAGAAACTGGGCAGCATCGGCCTGAAGACCATCATCTACTTCGAAGTGGTGACCACCATTGCCATCGTCGTCGGTCTGGTGCTGGCCAACCTGTTCCACCCGGGCGCCGGCATCGACATGAGCACCCTGGGTACCGTGGACATTTCCAAATACCAGGCAACTGCGGCTGAAGTGCAGCATGAGCACGCGTTCATCGAAACCCTGCTGAACCTGATCCCGTCGAACATCTTCGCAGCGCTGATGCGTGGCGAAATGCTGCCGATCATCTTCTTCTCGGTACTGTTCGGCCTGGGCCTGTCGAGCCTGCAGGCTGACCTGCGCGACCCGCTGGTACGCACCTTCCAGGGCGTATCGGAAACCATGTTCAAGGTCACCCACATGATCATGAACTACGCCCCGATCGGCGTGTTCGCCCTGATCGCCGTGACCGTGGCCAACTTCGGCTTCAGCTCGCTGCTGCCGCTGGCCAAGCTGGTGCTGCTGGTATACTTCGCCATCGCTTTCTTCGCCTTCATGGTGCTGGGCCTGGTTGCCCGCCTGTTCGGCTTCTCGGTGATCAAGATCATGCGCATCATGAAAGATGAGCTGATCCTGGCCTACTCCACCTCCAGCTCGGAAACCGTGCTGCCGCGGGTGATCGAGAAGATGGAGAAGTACGGTGCGCCGAAGTCGATCTGCTCGTTCGTGGTGCCGACCGGCTACTCGTTCAACCTCGACGGCTCGACCCTTTACCAGAGCATTGCGGCCATCTTCATTGCCCAGCTGTACGGTATCGACCTGTCGTGGAGCCAGCAGCTGTTGCTGGTGCTGACCCTGATGGTCACCTCCAAAGGTATTGCCGGCGTGCCGGGCGTATCGTTCGTGGTGCTGCTGGCCACCCTGGGCAGTGTCGGTATTCCGCTGGAAGGCCTGGCATTCATCGCCGGTGTCGACCGCATCATGGACATGGCCCGTACCGCACTGAACGTGATCGGCAATGCCTTGGCGGCACTGGTCATCTCCCGTTGGGAAGGCATGTACGATGCGGCCAAGGGCGAGAAGTACTACGCCTCGCTGATGGCCGACAAGCAGGGCGCCGCAGTGGTTGGCGAAGCTGCCAAGCGCTAAGCCTGAAGGCTGATTGACCCAAAAGCCCCGACTTGTCGGGGCTTTTTGTTGTCTGTAAGGGTCACGGGCGCCTGCACCGGCCCTATCGCCGGCAAGCCAGCTCCCACAGGGATATCACAAGGGCCGAGGCCAGCGCGTCACCTGTGGGAGCTGGCTTGCCGGCGATGAGGCCGGTACAGACAACTTCCGCTATCATTCGGGCATTTTTCAGGGGGAACACACGGATGCTCAACGGCCTTTGGCTCGGCTTTTTCCTGGTGGCGGCAGTGTCTGCCCTGGCCCAATGGCTGGTAGGTGGCAACGCTGGCATCTTTGCGGCCATGGTCGAAAGCATCTTCGCCATGGCCAAGCTGTCGGTCGAGGTGATGGTGCTGCTGTTCGGCACGCTGACCCTGTGGCTGGGCTTTCTCAAGATTGCCGAAAAAGCTGGCATCGTCGAATGGCTGGCCAAGGTACTGGGCCCGCTGTTCGCCCGCCTGATGCCGGAGGTGCCGCCGGGCCACCCGGCCCTGGGCCTGATCACCATGAACTTCGCCGCCAACGGCCTGGGCCTGGACAACGCCGCCACACCGATCGGCCTGAAGGCCATGCGCGCGCTGCAGGAACTGAACCCCAGCAGCACCACGGCGAGCAATGCGCAGATCCTGTTCCTGGTGCTCAATGCCTCGTCGCTGACCTTGCTGCCAGTGACCATCTTCATGTACCGGGCCCAGCAAGGCGCGCCCGACCCGACCATGGTGTTCCTGCCCATCCTGCTGGCGACCAGCGTGTCGACCCTGGTCGGCCTGCTGTCGGTGGCAGTGATGCAGCGCCTGCGCCTGTGGGACCCGGTGGTGCTCGCCTATTTCATCCCTGGCGCGCTGCTGCTGGGCGGCTTCATGGCCTTCCTTGGCACCCTGTCGGCGGCCGCGCTGGCCGGTCTGTCGTCGATCCTGGGCAACCTCACGCTGTTTGGCGTGATCATGCTGTTCCTGGTGATAGGTGCCTTGAAGCGGGTCAAGGTGTATGAAGCCTTTGTCGAAGGCGCCAAGGAGGGCTTCGACGTGGCCAAGAACCTGCTGCCCTACCTGGTGGCGATGTTGGTAGCGGTTGGTGTGCTGCGTGCCTCAGGCGCGCTGGAGCTGGCCCTGGACGGCATTCGCCATGCGGTGAACTGGATGGGCCTGGACACGCGCTTTGTCGAGGGCTTGCCGACAGCGCTGGTCAAGCCGTTCTCTGGCAGTGCGGCGCGGGCGATGCTGATCGAGACCATGCAGACCCAGGGCGTGGACAGCTTCCCGGCGCTGGTGGCGGCGACCATTCAGGGCAGTACCGAGACCACCTTCTATGTGTTGGCGGTGTACTTTGGTGCGGTGGGTATCCAGCGTGTACGGCATGCGGTGGGGTGTGCGCTGCTGGCTGAGTTCTCTGGCGTGGTGGCAGCGATTTTCGTCTGCTACTGGTTCTTTGCCTGAGTTATTTGCCGGGTACGCACAGTCCTTTGTAGGAGCGGCCTTGCGTCGCGATGGGGCGCGAAGCGGCCCCGGCGATTTCAGCATTAGCGCTAACTTCTGGGGCCGCTTCGCGGCCCATCGCGACACAAGGCCGCTCCTACAACAGCGAGCAGGCCTTCAGTGAGTTGAGGTACTGCCCGCCTGCGCAATCGTCCACCCCACCACCTGCCCGCTCAGCTGGTCACACGCCTGGCCAAACCCGGCCACCACTGCTGACACCTGCTTGTCAGCCAATGGCTGGCGGATCTCGAAGCGCTTGCTGGCCAGAATACGCTGGGTACGACCCTGTACCAGCCGCGCGTCATAACGGATCAGCACCTCCACCGACCCATCTGCGCGGTATTCCGTCTGGAACGCCTGTAGCTCACCAGCCAGCTCGTAGTCAGCCTGCAGGTTGCTGTCATCGGCGCTCAGGCGCTGCACCTGGCCGTCACGCTGGAAACCGTCGAGCAGGCGGTTGCGCAGCAGCACCGGCACTGTATCGCTCCAGCGTGCGCCCTTGTAACTGCTGACTACATCGCCCTGGGGAATCACGGCTATCCGCGGCCCGGCCAGCACTTCACTGGCCAGCGGCTTGTTCAGGCGCAGCGACCAGTCCAGCGGCGCTGCCGTACGGCTGGGCTGGTTGACCGGCAGCCGATACAGATCGACGGGTTCACTCTTGGGCAGTATCGAGCAGGCACTGGCAAGGCACAACGCGGCCGCCAGGGCCAGCAGGCGCAGCGACGGTTTCATGGCTGGAACTCCTTGTTGTTGTCGCGGCCGAGCAGGTAGCCGCTGGGGTCGGCCTCCAGTTGCCGGGAGATGCCTTTGAGGGCGTTGAGGGTTTCGCGCAGCTCGCGAATGGCCGGGGTCAGCTGGTTCAGGCCCTGGGCGCCGTCACCGATGGCCTCGCTGTTGTTTTTCAGCAAACTGTTGATGGTGGCGGTGCTTTCGGCCAGCGATTGCATGGCCTGCTCGGCGCTACCGATGGCCTGCTTGCCCTGGGTGCCGAGCAGGCCGTTGGCATTGCGCATCAGCGTCTGGGTTTCGGCCAGGGTGGCGCTGGCCTGCTTGCCCACCTCCACCAGTTGCTCGATGGCTTCGGCAATGCTGCCGTGCTGGCCGGCAAAGGCGCCGGTAGTCTTGTCGAGGTTGGCCAAGGTATTGCTGAGGTGGCCGATGTTGTCTTCGGAGAACATCTGGTTGGCGTTGTGCAGCAGCAGGTTGATGTTGGTTACCAGGTCACTGCTGTCGTTGAGCAGGCGCGAGATGGGCGATGGCGAGGCGATGATGACCGGCAGCTTGCCGTCCTTGCCTTTGAGCTCGGGGCTTTGCGGCGTGCCGCCGCTGAGCTGGATGAACGAGTTGCCGGTCACCCCGGCCAGGGTCAGCTTGGCCTGGGTGTCTTCCTTCACCGGGGTATCGCCGCTCAGGCGCACCCGCGCCAATACCCGGCGCGGGTCTTTCGGGTCCAGGCGCAGGGTGGACACGTCGCCCACCTTGATGCCGTTGTACTGCACCGGGCTGCCGCGCGACAGGCCGGATACTGCCTCGTTGAACACGACTTCGTAATCCTTGAAGGCATCGTCGACGCTGGACTTGGTCAGCCACAGGCCGAACAGCATGGCGCCGGCGACCACCAGGACGGTGACCAGGCCGATAAGGACGTGATGGGCTCGGGTTTCCATGGCTTAGCGCTCCTGCCCGGCACGGGTGGCGGCCTGCTCGGCAGCGCGCCCGCGTGGGCCGTGAAAGTATTCTTGAATCCAGGCGTCGTTGGTCTGCTCGACCTCGGACAGCGGGCCGGCTACCAGGACCTTTTTCTGCGACAGCACGGCAATGCGGTCGGTGATGGTGTACAGGGTGTCGAGGTCGTGGGTGATCAGGAACACGGACAAGCCCAGGGCATCGCGCAGGGTCAGGATCAACTGGTCGAAGGCGGCAGCGCCGATCGGGTCCAGGCCTGCGGTGGGTTCGTCGAGGAACAGGATGTCCGGGTCCAGGGCTAGGGCGCGTGCCAGCGCTGCGCGCTTGATCATGCCGCCTGACAGCGATGACGGGTATTTGTCGGCGGCTGAAATCGGCAGCCCGGCCAGGGCCAGTTTCACCCCCGCCAGGTGCTCGGCATCAGCGCGGGACAGCCCGGCATGCTCGATCAGCGGCAAGGCCACGTTTTCGGTCACGGTCAGCGAAGAGAACAGCGCGCCCTTCTGGAACAGCACGCCAAAGCGCCGCTCGACCAGCGAGCGCTGCTCTTCACCCAGGCCGGCCAGGTCCTGGCCGAACACCTGGATCTGCCCTTCGTTGGGCCGGCGCAGGCCGATGATACTGCGCAGCAGCACCGACTTGCCGCTGCCCGAACCACCGACCACGGCAAGGATCTCGCCGCGGTACAGGTCCAGGTCGAGGTGTTCATGCACCACCTGGCGGCCGAAGCGGTTGCAGATGCCGCGGGCTTCGATCACGCGTTCTTCACCGCTCACCAGCCCATCTCCATGCAGAACAGGGCAGCCACCGCGTCCAGCACAATGACCACGAAAATCGATTGCACCACCGCCGAGGTGGTGTGTGCCCCCACCGATTCGGCGCTGCCGCTGACCTTGAAACCTTCCAGGCAGCCGATGGCGGCAATCAGGAAGGCGAAGAACGGTGCCTTGGCCAGGCCCACCAGGAAGTGCTGCACGCCGATGTCGCTTTGCAGCAGCGACAGGAACATGGCCGGCGAGATATCCAGCGTCAGGGCGCATACCACCGCACCGCCGACAATCCCGCAGATCATTGCGACAAAAGTGAGCAACGGCAGCGAAATCAGCAGTGCCAGCACCCGTGGCACGACTAGCAGTTCCATGGGGTTGAGGCCCAGGGTGCGGATGGCGTCGATTTCCTCGTTGGCTTTCATCGAACCGATCTGCGCTGTGAACGCACTGGCGGTGCGCCCGGCCATGAGGATGGCCGTCAGCAGTACGGCGAACTCGCGCAAGAACGAGAACGCCACCAGGTCGACGGTGAAAAGGGTCGCGCCAAAGTCGGCCAGCACCGTGGCGCCGAGGAAGGCCACCACTGCGCCCACCAGGAAGGTAAGCAAGGCGACGATAGGTGCGGCATCCAGGCCCGTCTGCTCGATGTGTGCAACGACCGGTGTGATGCGCCAGCGATGGGGCTGGAGCGCTCGACGAAGCAAGGTTTCGAGGATTACGCCGACGAAGCCGAGCAACTGCATGCTGTCTTGCCACAGGGTGCCGACAGCACAGCCGATGCGCTCCAGCAGCAGCATCAGCACGTTGCGCTCGGGCTCCTTGATCGGGATGCAGTAGTCCTGCACCGATTGGTAGACGTTCTTCAACAACGCACGGCTGGCTTCGGGCAAGTCATGGGTGCAGCGAGACAGGCGCTCGGAGCCAAGCAGTTCTGCCAGCAGCGAAGCGCCGGCGGTGTCCAGGCGGCCCAATTGGCTGAGGTCGGCGACGGTTTCGGCAGTGTATTGCGCACGCAGCTTTTCGCTCTCGCGCTTGAGGCTGGCGTAGTGCGCCAGGGTCCAGTCGCCGGTTATACGCAGGCAGGCCGGTTGGCTGCTGGTGTCCAGAGTGGCGCTGGGGGTGGTCATAGGCTCCATGCAATTGACTCGGCGCTAAGGCTTAGGGGCTGATCATAGCGCAGCGGGCATGGGCTGTTTGGTGATTATGTGCTGTGTGTTGGGCACAGGGGCCGCTTTGCGGCCCATCGCCGGCAAGCCAGCTCCCACAGGGGCCTGCGCATACCTGCTCATTGTGGGAGCTGGCTTGCCGGCGATGGGCTGCGAAGCAGCCCGTTTCGATCACTGCGCTGGCTTATCGTCGATTACCTTGAAGCGCAGCACGCCAATCACTTGGCCATCCTCGGTCAGCACCCTCACCTGCCACTTGCCCACCGGGTTGGGCGGGAAATTCTGCTTGTGGGTCCAGGCTCGGTAGCCTTCCTTGCGTCCGCCGTTGATGTCCAGGGCAATGCGATCGACTTCCTGGCCGTCTTTTTGCCACACATGGTAGATCCGTTCGTTCAGGCCGCGTGGTGCATTGATGGCGGTGTAGGCATACAGCCCGCTGCTGCGGATGCGGCTGGCGGCAATTTCCTTCAGTGATTCGCCCGGCTGGCGATTTTGCACTTCGGTGCTTACCGCCACCTCGGTCATCCACAAGGTTGCCGGGGGTACCCAGGACCGGACCAGCCAGCCGCCGGCGCCTACGGACAGGGTGACCAGCACCAGCGCCACGGCACGGCGCCAGTTATTGATGGGGAAACTGCTGGCCAGGCTGGGAAATGACAGGCCCATGGCGATGATGAGCGCCAGCTTGAAGCTCTGCGCCGTGGTCAGGTGAACGATGATCGGCAACGCCGTGAGCAATGCGGCGAACAGGGTCAGGGTATGCAGCGCCAGGAACAGCCAGCGCCGTGGGGCCAGCCATTTGTAGTAGAGCGGGTCGATGATCGAAATAAGGCCGGCTGCGCCGAGCAGGCCAGTGAAGATCAGCTGGCCGCTGTTCCAGGTGGTGGTGATGAAGAAGAACGGCAACACGAAGAACAGCGTTTCCTGGTGGATCATCTGCGTTGCGTAGCGCAACAGCGGCTGTGGGATTTCGCGGTTGAAGGTGCGCGCGAACAGGCCGGTGAGTGTGTTTTCCAGCATCAGCCAGACCCAGCTGACCAGCATCAGGATTGCGACCCAACTGGCCAGGCCGGCCTGGCGGTCGACCAGGATGAAACTGCCGATACCGGAGAGGAAACCGCCGAGCGCGATGATGCCAGGGTAGCGTTTGAGCAGCTCGATGATGCGTTGGACGATATGAGGGATAGGGGGCATTGGAGGCTAGAACAGGGAGGAATGAGGTGGCTGTTCCGGCCCCTTCGCGGGTGAACCCGCTCCCACAGGTACAGTGCAGACTTCAGGGACTGCACTAATCCTGTGGGAGCGGGTTCACCCGCGAAGAGGCCGGTACTGGCAAAAGGATACCGCCGATCTACCGCTGCCGTGTAGCACCACTTGGCCGCTGCGGTCCATTGCGTCGCCAGCGCAGCAACCCCGCCGCCAGTATCAGCCCCACCAGCAAGGCCGCCAGCCCGTACAGTTCGTCATAACCCAGCAACGGCTTCTCGACCCGTACGTACCCGTTTTCCTTCAGCAGTTCCTTCAACGCCTGGTTGGCCTGTTCCAGCGTCACTTGGCGCAATTTACGCACCGGGTTGGCAAAACGCCCGTCGGTGTAATCGTTCAGCGCCCCCCAGTAGTAATCGGCCAAGGCACTGTTGCCCTGGGTGCTCCAGCTTTCCTTGGCAACGCTGGCGTCCTTGATGCGGGCGAACGTGTCCGGGTCGAGGCCCTCCTCGCGCAGGTGGTCGAACAGCGCCTGCATCACCGACACGGCCTTGTCGATGTCATCGCGCTCCAGGTCGGCATTGAGGCTGAGCAGGCCGGTGTCACCGAAGCTTTCGCGTTGCACCGAGGGGCCATAGGACAAGCCGTTGCGCAGGCGCAGTTGGTCGTACAGCGCCCAGTCCAGGTAGCGCGACAGTAGGTCCAAGGTGGCCTGGTGGTCGTTGTCCAGCACCGGCTCGATGAACAGCCAGTGCAGTTTGACGCTGTCGCCCAGCCAGCCGCGGGTCAGGTCACGGCGTTGCTCGGCTTGCTGGGTAATGCTCTCCAGGTTGCGCCGCTCTCCCGGCTCGCTGGCCGGCAACTCGCCAAAGGTGCGTTCCAGATAGGCCGGTAGCAGGCGGTCGAGGCCGCCGACCATGATCAGGCTCATGTTGTTGGCGGCGTACCAGTGGTCACGCAGGGCCTGCACCTGCTCCAGCGTCATGTCGTCGATATTGGAACGTTCCGGGCACTTCAGGCCCAGTTCGGTCGCCAGCTGGTCGCTGGCCGGGTGGCCGATGTCCTGACGGTCCAGCCAGCGCTGCAGGTGGCCATAATGGCCGCCATCCTCGCGTTCGATGATGCGCTTGGCGGTGGCCAGCGCCTTGGCATCGATGCGAGTGTCGCGCACGACCGCCAGCAGCAGGTCGAGCACCTTGCGCTGGTTGCGCGCCGGGGCCTCGATGACGAAAGTTGTATCGGCGCTGCTGGTAAAGGCGTTCCATTCTCCGCCAAGCGCTTGCAGGCGCTCTTCCAGGCCGCCCTCGCCCGTTTCGTCGATGCCGCTGAACAGCAAGTGCTCAAGCAGGTGCGGCAGTTCTTTCTGCTCGCAATTGAAATCATCCAGGCCCACCCCGACCACCAGGCGAATGGCCACATGGTCACGCTCGTAGCCGTTTTTCAGGATCACCTGAAGACCATTGGGCAACAGATAGCCTTCCACCCGCGAGCGGTCCAGGGCGAAGGTGGGCAGGCTGCAGATCAGCAGGCAAACGAACATCAGGCAACGCATGGGCGAGCAAAGATCCTCAGCTAGGCGTAATCACGGCTGGCGGGCTTCATCCGGCACACTGTCGAGCATCAGCCCGCCGGTGTCCGAGCCGCCCAGTACCACATAGGCACTGCTACAGAACAAAGAGTTCAACCGCTTCATGTCGGCAATCAGTTCCAAGTGTAGCGAACTGGTCTCGATACTTTGCACCACCTTGCGTTGCAGACGGCTGACATGGGCGTGGGCCAGGCGCCGTTCCTGGGCACGGAACCGGCGCTTTTCCCGCAGCAGCAAGCGGGCGCTTTCCGGGTCGGCACTGAGGAACACCGACAGCCCCAGGCGCAGGTTGGCCAGCAATTGCTCCTGCAGGCCGGTCAGCTCCTCCAGGCCCACCTGGGAGAACGCCCGGCGCTGGCTGGTTTTCTGCTGCTGGACCTTGCGCAGCATGCGTTCGACCAGGTCGCAGGCGAGCTTGAGGTTGATAGCCAGTTCGATGATTTCGGCCCAGCGGCGGTTGTCCTGCTCGCTGAGGTCCTCTCGTGACATTTGCGCCAGGTACAGCTTGATCGCACTGTACAAGGCATCGGCGTCCTCGCCCAAGGCGCGCACCTGCTGCGGCAAGGCTGTCTGGGTGCCACGCAGGGCACCCAGCATGGCTTCGAGCAGGCTGTCGACGATGTCACCCAGGCGCAGGGTTTCACGGGCAGCGTTGGCCAGGGCCAGGCTGGGGGTTTCCAGCGCCGAGGCATCAAGGTGGCGCGCTCGCACCTGGCCATTGCCGATTTCCCGCTCGGGGAGCAGCACGTTGCACAGCCGGCCCATCGGTTTGACCGTGGGCAGCATGATCAGGCAGCGCAGCGTGTTGTAGAGCAGGTGGAAGCCGATGACCAGTTCCTGTGGGCTGAAGCTCAGCGAGTCCATCCACGCTACCAGCGGGTGCAGCACAGGAATGATCAGCACCAAGCCGATCAGCTTGTACAGCAGGCTGCCCAAGGCCACCCGGCGCCCGGCGGCGTTCTGCATGCTGGTGCTGATGAAGGCCAGCAGGCCGCTGCCGATGTTGGCGCCGACCACCAGGCCGATGGCTACCGGCAGGCTGATCAACTCGGCCCCGGCCAGGGTTGCGGTGAGCAGCACGGCGGCCAGGCTGGAATAGGAAATCATGGCGAACATGGCCCCGACCAGGGCATCGAGCATGATGTCGCCGGTCAGCGAGGCGAACAGCACTTTCACCCCTTGCGCATGGGTGATCGGCGCAGCAGCCTGCACGATCAGCTCCAGTGCCAGGATGATCAGGCCCAGCCCGATGCCTACCCGGCCCAACTGGCCGGCGCGGGTTTGCTTGCGCGAGAGGAAGAAGATCACACCGAGGAAGATCAATAGCGGCGACAGCCATGACAGGTCGAAGGTCAGTACCCGGGCCATCAACGCGGTACCCACGTCGGCACCGAGCATGATCGCCAGGGCCGGGGTCATGGCCATCAGGCCCTGGCCAACGAACGAGGTGACCAGCATGGCGGTGGCGTTACTGCTTTGCACCATGGCTGTGACCAGGATACCGGCAATGAACGCCAACGGGCGCTTGTTCATGTTCTGGCTGATGATGCGCCGCAGGTCGGAACCGAATACCCGAAGGATGCCGGTACGCACGATATGTGTACCCCAGACCAGAAGCGTCACGGCCGAGAGCAGGTTGAGCAGGGTCAGCATGGTGAAGGCCCCCTGTTGCACAGGCCCACTGGGCCAAGGAAAAAACGTGAGCGTTTGAATAATTTTCAGTGCTCACTCAAAGCTTTAGTTGTTTTACGCAGCTGCCGCCAGCTTCGCATGGCTGCCTGTGATTTGAAACACGCTGGCAGTGAATGTTGTCTGTGCGGGCCTCTTCGCGGGTGAACCCGCGAAGAGGCCGGCACAAGAAAAGCCGTTTTCCAGTCATCCAGAAAATGAAAAAGGGCCCCGAAGGGCCCTGGCTGTCCTGCACTTCCTGATCTTACTGACCCGGAATGTCCTTGCGCAGTTTCACCGGGTCATGCTCTTTGCCTTCCTTGCGGGACAAGGCGGTGCGCATGCGGATGTTGATGGCCTCTACCGCCAGCGAGAAGGCCATGGCGAAGTACACGTAACCCTTCGGTACATGTACGTCGAACGCTTCGGCGATCAGCACGGTACCGACCACGATCAGGAACGACAGCGCGAGCATCTTCAGCGACGGGTGCTTGTCGATGAAGTCACTGATGGCGCCGGCACACAGCATCATCACCAGCACGGCCACAACGATGGCGGCGATCATCACCGGTACGTGGGAAACCATGCCTACTGCGGTGATCACCGAATCCAGCGAGAACACGATGTCGATGATGGCGATCTGGATGATGGTGTAGAAGAACTTGCCGCCTGCGCCTTTCGGCTCGTCGGCATTTTCGTCCTCGCCTTCCAGGCCGTGGTAGATCTCTTGCGAGCTTTTCCACAGCAGGAACAGGCCACCGAAGAACAGGATCAAGTCACGCCCGGAGATGCCTTGGCCAAGCACCACGAACAGGTCGGCGGTGAGGCGCATGACCCAGGTGATCGAGAGCAGCAGCATGATGCGGGTGACCATGGCCAGGGCCAGGCCAAAGATCCGGGTGCGTGGCTGCATGTGCTTGGGCATGCGGCTGACCAGGATCGAGATCATGATGATGTTGTCGATCCCGAGGACGATCTCAAGCGCGGTAAGGGTAAAAAAGGCAACCCAGATTTCCGGGCTGGTCAGCCATTCCATGTCATTTCCTTCAAACGGTAAAGGCGAAGCGCCCCAAACCAAGGGGCGCGTCGCGGTAGGGTAATTCGTATTTATTAAAGACTACTGAACAGCGGGAAAATGCCCATCAGCAGCGCGGCGAACATTATGCACAGGCATACCAGCACTGCCCACTTCAGGGTGAAGCGCTGATGATCGCCGAATTCGATACCGGCCAGGGCCACCAGCAGGTAAGTGGAAGGCACCAGCGGGCTGAGCAGGTGTACCGGCTGGCCGACAATCGATGCACGGGCCATTTCCACCGGGGTGATGCCGTAGTGGCTGGCGGCTTCGGCCAGTACTGGCAACACGCCGTAGTAGAACGCGTCGTTGGACATGAAGAACGTAAACGGCATGCTCACGATGGCAGTGATCACCGCCAGGTAAGGGCCCAGCGCTTCGGGGATGACCGCCAGCAAGCTTTTGGACATGGCATCAACCATACCGGTACCCGACAGGATACCGGTGAAAATGCCGGCGGCGAAGATCAGCCCGGTCACGGCCAGCACACTGCCGGCGTGGGCGGCGATGCGGTCTTTCTGCTGCTGCAGGCACGGGTAGTTGACGATCATGGCGATGCTGAAGGCGATCATGAACAGCACGGGTAGCGGCAGTACACCGGCGACCAGGGCAACCATCAGCGCAGCGGTCAGCGCGCCGTTGAAGTACAGCAGCTTGGGGCGGCGCGCTTCAGGGAACTGCGAAACGGTGATTTCGCTGTGGTCGATGTCGTCGGTCGGCAAATGCAGTTCACCCAGGCGGGCCCGTTCGCGTTTGCCGTACATGTAGGCAATGGCCAGGATTGCCAGTACGCCGAACAGCATGGCCGGGATCATCGGCACGAAGATGTCCGAGGGGTCGACATGCAGGGCGCTGGCGGCACGGGCGGTGGGCCCACCCCACGGCGTCATGTTCATTACCCCGCCGGCGAGGATGATCAGGCCGGCCATGATCCGCGGGCTCATGCCCAGGCGGCTGTACATCGGCAGCATGGCGGCGCAGCAGATCATGTAGGTGGTGGCACCGTCACCGTCGAGCGAGACTACCAGGGCCAGCACGGCGGTACCGACCGAGACTTTCAGCGGGTCACCCTTGACCAGTTTGAGGATCTTGCGCACGGCCGGGTCGAACAGGCCGGAGTCGATCATCAGGGCGAAGTAGAGAATGGCGAACATCAGCATCACGCCAGTTGGCGCAAGCTTGCTGATGCCCTCGAGCATCATCGGGCCGATCTTGGCGGAAAAGCCACCGAACAGGGCGAACAGGATCGGTACCAGGATCAGCGCGATCAAGGCCGACAGGCGCTTGGTCATGATCAGGTACATGAAGGTGATGACCATGGCAAAGCCAAGGAAGGTCAGCATGGCAATACTCCAGGCGTGGCGCTACGAAAGGACTGTCGATTCGGGCGGATCAGCGCGACTGGCGCTGCGCGGGGAGCATGCGGAGGGGGACTTCAGGAAGGCGGGCACAGGAATACATCAGAATCACCATTGTTGTTGTTGATTGGGCCGGGCGCGGTGTTTACCGGGTGCCCTGGCTGACCGGTCTTGTGCCGGTAGTGGGCGCTATCCTATGAGGGCAAGCTTTCAACCAGCTTTCGCTGAAGCAAAGGCGACGAGAGGTAGGTGATGCAGGATGTGACAGAGGGTGGCTGCCATTGTGGCGCCTTGCGTTATAGGCTGGAGGGTGACTTGACGGACATCGCCCACTGCCATTGTTCGATCTGCCGGCGGGTCAGCGGCGGGCTGGTAGTGACCTGGCTTACCCTGCCCCGCTCGGGCTTTCAGTGGCTGGCGGGTGAGCCGAACTGCTATGTGGCACCGGCCAGTTGCCGCCGCTACTTCTGTGGGGAGTGCGGGGCGCATGTGGCGCTGTTGACCACGCACAGCCCTGAAACCATCGATGTGACGGTGGCCACCTTCGATCACCCGGAGCGGGTGCGGGCCAACCGGCATATCTGGGTGGGTAGCCGGTTACCTTGGCTGCGCCTGGATGAAGATTTGCCGGGGGAGAATGGGGAAAGCCTTTAGGAAATCATGTTTGTGCGGCTGGCCCTATCGCCGGCAAGCCAGCTCCCACAGGATTCCACTACCTTCAACCCTGTGGTGATCCTGTGGGAGCTGGCTTGCCGGCGATAGGGCCAGACCTGCAAACATCACAACTGCAGGCCACCCGCAGCCTTGTGCAATGCCCGCAAATGTTCACCGATCTGCTTCACATTGGCCTCGACCGCAGCAATTTCCCTGGCCCGCGAAGGGTCCAGCAGCGCCCTCACCTCTTTGTCCAGGTTGGTGCTCAAACGCAACAGTTGCGCCTGTCGCTCGTTGCTCTCCTGCTCCAGGTGCCTGCGCTCCTCCAGCTGCGGCAGCCCGTAGCCCTTGGCATCGAGCAGCTCGGCCGGGCGGCTGAGGAAGCCGCTGTTGGCGAGCATCTGCTTGAGCGTGGCGTCGGCCTTGTTGATGCTGCCATCCTTCAGCGCCGCAGCATTCAGGTAACGCTGCTTGACCTCGTCCTGGGCCAGCAGCAGTTGCCGGCGCAAGCTGGCTTGCTCAAGCAACAGCAAGGCAGCGCTGGTGCGCAGGTCGGCCTTGGCGAACCAGGGGCGGCGTTGTTCGGCATCCTGGGCCAGCCAGTCTTCCACTTGTGCCTGCTTGATCGGCAGTTGCTTGCGCAGTACCTCGAACATGGCCTGGTAGCGGTCGCGGTAGGAGTCGAAACGGTAGCCCAGGCGTAGCGCCTCGCGCGGGTTGTCGAGCACGCTGGTGTCGGCCAGCCCCCTGCCCTTGAGCACGGCCAGCAAACCATTGGGCATGATGCTGTCGAGGTCGTTCAGCTGTGGGTTGGCGGTGCCGCTGCGCAGCAGCTTCAGCGACTCCACCGCGCAGTTGTTGGACAGGAACCAGTAGTTACCGTCGTAGCTCCAGTGCATTTCGGCAGCCTGGCGCACCAGGTTCTCGATTTCGTCGCGGTTCAGCTTCAACGGCACCGAGGCCAGGCTGCGCAGTTCGGTCTTGGTGTATTCGTCGATCACCTGGCCCAGCGGCAGCACGAACAGGCGCGACGGGTAAACGCCAACCAGGCCGTCCCAGCTGGACAGCTGTACGTCGTTGACGAAGGCGCGGTACGACAGCACCAGGCTCTGGTCGAGGTCCAGTCGGCAGTCCGGCCCACGTGGCCGGCCCGGTTTGCAGATGACCAGACGCAGCATGCTGTGGCCCCAGCGGCTGACCAGGTTCTGGTTGGCTTCGGCCAGCAGATAGTCCACTTCATAGACCCGCTCAGGGTCGATTTCGCCTAGTGGCTGGCGGGCAAAGTCGCTGCCGGCATTGATGAACGGCAGGCCTTTGGCGCAGGTGTCCTGTTGCGGTGCCCAGCCAAAGTGTTCGCGCAGGTACCGGTTAAGCGCGGGGCGGCGGCAGCCGTAGCTCGGGTCGAGGAGGAAGTACTCCATGTTGACCGCGATGTACTCCTTGGGGCTACTCAGTTCATAGCTGTCGGGGCTGCGCACGAACTGGCCGTTGTGCTGCTCGCGCTCGCCACGGCGGCCGACGTATTGCGGCCAGCCTGCGAGGTCGAGCAGGCGCGGGTCGTCGCTGAGGGTAAAGCGGCGCTCGGCCTGGCCTCGGCATTCCTCGGGCAGGCCGACCTTGCCCAGCGTCCCTTGCTGGCGCTTGCAGCGGGCAATCAGGGATTTCTCGGAGCCTGGCCATAGCCGGGCACGGTCATAGATATGGCTGAGTTCGTGCAGCACGGTGGCCAGCAGCTCTTCCCGCACCGTGCCATGGGGGCGGTTGGTGCGTTCGTGGGCGGCACTGCCGTCGGTAAGCCCGGGCAGCAGGCGGCGGTTGAGCTCAAGGGTGGACACCAGCGATGCCTGACCGTAAGCGTCGGCCGGCATGTTGTCGCTCCAGCTGACCCGCACACGGCGGTCGAGCTGCTGTTTGAAGCGTGGGGGCAGCTTGGCCATGGCCTCGTCGAGCAGCGCCTGGCTGGCTTGGGTTTGTTGTGGGTCGAGGCCGGATGCCTGCAGCTCAAGCTGCAGGTCGGCCAGGGCGGGCGTGCCGAGCAGCGCCAGGGCGCCGCCGAACAGCCAGGCGCGCATGCGCTTCACAGTGCAAGAATGGCTTCGGCCAGTACCTGATCGCTGGCGCCGCGTGCTTCCGGTACGCGCTCGCGCAGGGTGTTGAAGGCTGCCTCAAGCTGGACGCCGCGGATGTCACCCTTGCTGGCGACGAAGCTGGCGGCGTCGTCGTGGGCTTCGCGTACCACTTTGGAGTCGCGGATCGACGTGGTGGTGTCCGAGGTGAAGTCGATCGAACGGCCAAAGGCACGCACGATGATGTTGCTGGTGGCCACCAGCGTCTGTGCCTGGGCCAGGTCGGCCAGCAGCAGCATGCCGAGGGTAGCGGCAATCAGCGGTTTACGCATGGAGCATCTCCGAAAAATTCAAGGAGTCAGAAGTAGTTATTGGACGAGAATTGCCTGCGCCAGTTCCAGGTCGCCGACAGCCTGCCGCGCGCAATTGTGGCGTAATGATTCCAGAGCGGCTTCCAGCCGTGCACCGCGGATCAAACCCTCGGTGGCAACGAATGCGGCGGCATCGTCGCGCGCCTGGCGGACCAGTTTGCGGTCGAAGGGTGCGGTAGTGACCTGGCTGGTGGCATAGCCGGAGATGACCAGGCCTTGCGTGGTGGTATCCATGGCATGGGCGCTGGGCATGCCAGCGGCGGCGAACAGCAACGGCAACAGATAACGCATCGGCATTCTTGCAGGCTGGGAAAATAGGCGGCGCACGCTACCTCAGGTGCGAGGGCCGAAGCCGACGCACCTGTTTTTGCGTGGCGTGGATCAGAGCGCCAGGATGGCCTGGGCCAGCTGTGCGTCGCTGGCTTGCAGTGCCGGCATGTTCGAGCGGATGTGCACGAAGGCGCTTTCCAGTCGGGCACCACGGATATCGCCTTGCGTGCCGACGAAGGTAGCTGCGTCATCCCGAGCTGCCTGAACGATTTTGTCGTCGCGGAACGAGGAGGAGATATCGGAGGTAGCATCGGTAGACGCGGCTACCGCACCCACTACGGCGTCGGTGGTGACAACGAAGCTGGTGGCGTTGGCAGTGCTGGCCAGGCCGAGCAGCAGGGCGGCGCCAATCAGGTGTTTACGGGACATGATCGTGGACTCCTGGGTAGGGTCAGGTTGATTCTGCTTTCTCGGATGTTTGCACGGCGCGTCGCGGCACATTTCCAACAACTGGTTCTAGCAGACGGTTAAGCCAAGCGTATCACGCAGTGTTGTATCTGGATGCTAATGAGTGTTGCGCAAGCAACTGTTATGGTCGTTTTTGAATAAAGTAGAATTGTACTGGTTGCGGCTGCGAATGCTCTGCAATGCACATTACAGGCAAAAAAAACCCGTCGCAGTAACCTGCAACGGGTTTGGGGAATTCGCGGTACCGGCTGAGGCCGGCAAGCCGGGAGCTTAGCGCCAGAAAGGCTTGCTCAGCTCTTCGTAACGCTGTGACTCGCTGATACCGGCGTCGGCCAGCAGGCGGGCGTCCAGGCGAGCCAGTTGACGGCGGCTGGCCATACGGCGCTGCCACAGCAGCAGGGTGGACAGTGCGCGCAGCGGCATCGAGGCGTTGGATTGCTGGGCGTTGCTTTCAAAAACCAGACCGGAACTGAGGGTACGTTCCATGATGCTTCATCCTTCCGCTTATGGCGGGATTAGGTAGTGATTTAACTGATGCCAATGATCCTCCTCTGCTGTCCATAACAGTAGATACAGTTCGGGTGAAAGACGATAGCTCAGTTAACTGTGTAATCCTACTGTTGCACTCGAAATAGGCGTAACTGTACTGGTCTGCACTTAAATAGTGCATTTCTAGAAGTTGAAGCGATTTCAGACGGTGAGAATCGGTGAAAGCACCGATACAGTAGAACAGATTTTTATAGAGGTGCGCTTCAGCTGTGTTGCACAAAATTGTCGGAGCGGCCTTGTGTCGCGATGGGCCGCAAAGCGGGCCTGGAATCTCAAGGTTACAGTTGAGATTGCCGGGGCTGCTGTGCAGCCCTTTCGCGACACAAGGCCGCTCCTACAGGGGCATGACCAGAACAGCAGAAGCAGGGCCGCTGTTCCGCACCGCGACTGGATCAGCCAGCCAGCATACGCCCGGTTTCTTCCAGGTTTTCGTGCCAGCTCAGCGCTTCACGCAGAATGTGCGGGGTATGGCCACCACGCTGGCAGGCACGATCGAAGTAGTCGTTCAGCGCAGCGCGGTAGTCCGGGTGCACACAGTTGTCGATGATCGCTCGTGCCCGCTCACGCGGCGCCAGGCCACGTAGGTCGGCCAGACCTTGCTCGGTGACCAGGATGTCCACGTCGTGCTCGGTGTGGTCGACATGGCTGACCATCGGCACCACGCTGGAAATCGCCCCGCCTTTGGCAATCGACTTGGTCACGAACACGGCCAGGTGGGCGTTACGGGCGAAGTCACCCGAGCCACCGATGCCGTTCATCATCCGGGTGCCGCACACGTGAGTAGAGTTGACGTTGCCGTAGATATCGAACTCCAGTGCGGTGTTGATACCGATGATGCCCAAGCGACGCACTACTTCCGGGTGGTTGGAGATTTCCTGCGGGCGCAGCACCAGCTTGTCCTTGTAACGCTCCAGGTTGCCGAACACATCGGCATTACGGCGCGTCGACAGGGTGATTGAGCTGCCCGAGGCAAAGCTCAGCTTGCCCGCGTCGATCAGGTCGAAGGTGGAGTCCTGCAGCACTTCGGAGTACATGGTCAGGTCTTCGAACGGCGAGTCGATCAGGCCGCACATCACCGCGTTGGCAATGCTGCCAATGCCGGCTTGCAGCGGGCCGAGCTTGTTGGTCATGCGGCCAGCGTCGACTTCTTTCTTCAGGAAGTTGATCAGGTGGTCGGCGATACCTTGGGTTTCGTCATCCGGCGGCAATACGGTGGACGGCGAGTCCGGCTGGTCGCTGATGACGATACCCACGATCTTGGCCGGGTCGATGGGGATGGCGGTGCTGCCGATACGGTCGTCAACCTTGACCAGCGGGATAGGCGTGCGGGTCGGGCGGTAGGTCGGGATATAGATGTCGTGCAGGCCTTCGAGGTTGGTGTTGTGCGAGAGGTTGATCTCGACAATCACCTGCTTGGCGAAAATCGCGAAGCTGGCCGAGTTGCCCACCGACGTGGTTGGCACGATGTGACCCTGCTCGGTGATGGCCACGGCTTCGATGACCGCGATGTCCGGCAGCTTCAGCTGCTGGTTGCGCAGCTGTTCGACGGTTTCCGACAGGTGCTGGTCGATGAACATCACCTGGCCGTCGTTGATGGCCTTGCGCAAAGTGCTGTCGACCTGGAATGGCATGCGGCGAGCCAGCACGCCGGCCTCGGTCAGTTGCTTGTCCAGGTCGTTGCCCAGGCTGGCGCCGGTCATCAGGCTGATTTTCAGTGGCGACTGCTTGGCACGTTCGGCCAGTGCATGCGGTACGGCCTTGGCTTCGCCGGCGCGGGTGAACCCGCTCATGCCGACGGTCATGCCGTCCTCGATCAGACCAGCGGCATCAGCCGCACTCATTACCTTGCTGTGCAGGGAGGACAAGCGGATACGATCACGGTACATGGATTGTTATCTCGGGCTACTGAAACTACTGCAGCGCAGTCTAGAGACTTCGCCCTTTGCCGTCCCGCGACCATGGTCGTATGAAAGGTCCGGAAAAAGAGCCATTGATCTGGATCAGCAAAATGCAGAAGCCCCGGGAGAATTCTCGCCGGGGCTTTCTATATAACGCAGTGTTTGTAGCTGAACGGATTACTCGACCGCTTTGACCATATCTTCGATGACCTTCTTCGCGTCACCGAACACCATCATGGTTTTGTCCAGGTAGAACAATTCGTTGTCCAGGCCGGCATAGCCGCTGGCCATCGAGCGCTTGTTGACGATGATGGTCTTGGCCTTGAACGCTTCGAGGATCGGCATGCCGGCAATAGGCGACTTGGGATCGTTCTTCGCCGCCGGGTTGACCACATCGTTGGCCCCGAGCACCAGCACCACGTCGGCCTGGCCGAACTCGGCGTTGATGTCTTCCATCTCGAACACCTGGTCGTACGGCACTTCGGCCTCGGCCAGCAGCACGTTCATGTGCCCGGGCATCCGCCCCGCCACCGGGTGGATCGCGTACTTCACGGTCACACCGTTGTGGGTCAGCTTTTCGGTCAGTTCCTTGAGCGCGTGCTGGGCGCGGGCCACCGCCAGGCCGTAGCCCGGGACGATGATCACGCTGTCGGCATTGCTCAGCAGGAAGGTGGCATCGTCGGCCGAGCCGGACTTCACCGGGCGCTGCTCTTGCGAACCTTGCGCGGCGCCGGCATCGGTATCGCCGCCGAAACCACCGAGGATCACGTTGAAGAACGAACGGTTCATCGCCTTGCACATGATGTACGAGAGAATGGCACCGGACGAGCCGACCAGGGAGCCGGCGATGATCAGCATCGAGTTGTTCAGCGAGAAGCCGATGCCGGCTGCTGCCCAGCCCGAATAACTGTTGAGCATCGATACCACCACCGGCATGTCGGCGCCGCCGATCGGAATAATGATCAGCACACCCATGATGAAGGCCAGAACCAGCATCAGGGTGAAGGCACTGTAGTGGCCGGTGAAGGTAAACAGCAGGCCGAGAGCGATGGTGGTCAGGCCGAGGATCAGGTTCAGCTTGTGCTGCCCGGCGAACTGTACCGGTGCGCCCTGGAACAGGCGGAACTTGTACTTGCCCGACAGTTTGCCAAAGGCGATTACCGAACCGGAGAAGGTGATGGCACCGATGGCTGCGCCAAGGAACAGCTCCAGGCGGTTGCCGGTCGGGATCGGGTCGCTGATGGCAGCAACGATGCCCATCGACTGTGGTTCCAGTACCGCGGCGATGGCAATGAATACCGCAGCCAGGCCGATCATGCTGTGCATGAAGGCGACCAGCTCAGGCATCTTGGTCATCTCTACACGCTTGGCCATGACCGAGCCGGCGGTGCCACCGACCAGCAGGCCGACGATCACGTAGCCGATGCCGGCAGTAGCAAGCTCAGCCCCGAGCTTATAGATGAGGCCAACCGTGGTGAGGATCGCGAGCCCCATGCCGATCATGCCGAACAGGTTGCCGCGCCGCGAGGTAGTCGGGTGCGACAGGCCCTTGAGCGCCTGGATGAAGCACACCGAGGCGACAAGATAGAGGAGCGTTACCAGATTCATGCTCATGCTTACTTCTGCGCCTCGTTCTTGGTTTTCTTCTTGAACATCTCAAGCATGCGGCGGGTGACCAGGAAGCCACCGAACACGTTGACCGCGGCCAGGGCCACCGCCAGGGTGCCCATCAGCTTGCCTGCCGGGGTCACGGTCAGGGCCGCTGCCAGCATGGCGCCAACGATGACGATCGCCGAGATGGCGTTGGTGACCGCCATCAGCGGTGTGTGCAGCGCCGGGGTGACGTTCCACACCACGTGGTAGCCCACATAGATGGCCAGCACGAAGATGATCAGGTTGTAGATGCCATGGGAAATCAGCATGTCTTCCATTGTCGTGCTCCTTAGCCGTTCTTGCGGACGACCTGGCCATCGCGGCACATCAGGCAGGCCGCGACGATGTCGTCTTCGAGGTTGATGACCAGCGCGCCGTCCTTGTCGAACAGCAGCTTCATGAAGTCCAGCAGGTTGCGTGCATACAGTGCCGAGGCATCAGCGCCCAGCTGAGCCGGCAGGTTGGTAGGGCCAACGATGGTCACACCGTTCGCCTGCACCACCTGATCAGCGACAGTCAGCGGGCAGTTGCCGCCCTGGGCTGCAGCGAGGTCGATGACCACCGAGCCGGGCTTCATCTGCGCCACGGTTTCGGCGCTGAGCAGGGTCGGTGCCTTGCGGCCGGGAATCAGCGCGGTGGTGATGACGATGTCCGCCTGCTTGGCACGCTCGTGCACGGCCTGGGCCTGGCGCTGCATCCAGCTGGCCGGCATTGGACGCGCATAACCGCCGACGCCTTCGGCGCATTCACGCTCTTCGTCGGTCTCGTAGGGTACGTCGATGAACTTGGCGCCCAGCGACTCGATCTGCTCCTTCACTGCCGGGCGTACATCGGACGCCTCGATCACTGCGCCCAGGCGCTTGGCCGTAGCAATCGCCTGCAGGCCGGCAACGCCTGCACCCAGGATCAATACACGCGCGGCCTTCACGGTACCAGCGGCGGTCATTAGCATGGGCATGAAGCGTGGGTAGTGATGGGCGGCCAGCAACACAGCCTTGTAGCCGGCGATGTTGGCCTGCGACGACAGTACGTCGAGGCTTTGCGCCCGCGAGGTGCGCGGCGCGGCTTCCAGGGCAAAGGCGGTGATGCCGCGTTCTGCCATCTTGCCGATCAGTTCGCTGTTGAACGGGTTGAGCATGCCCACCAGAAGGCTGCCGCTGTTGATAAGCGCCAGTTCCTGGTCGTTGGGAGCGGCCACCTTGAGAACCAATTGAGCGCCGTAGGCATCGGCTGCGCTTCCCAGGGAAGCACCCACGGCCTCATAGGCACTGTCCGGAATGGCGGCGTTAAGCCCTGCCCCCCGTTGGACGGTGACCTGATGGCCCTGGCCAATCAGTTTCTTGATGGTTTCCGGGGTCGCAGCGACCCTTGTCTCACCGGTCTGCGTCTCGAGAGGAACACCAATGTGCACGACTATTTCTCCTGCGGTGACCTTTTGTCTTTGTAAAAGCCAGCACACTTCGGATGGTGAGCTGGGGCGGCTGTGGAGCGCCAACCCGCCGGATCCCGGGCGGGCGAAGCATTTTGCAGACGAACCCCAGGGCCTTCAACCCGTTCTGGAGCGAAACCAAGTTAAAACTACAAGTCACCCTGTGACCGCTTGTCGCAGCAGTAAGGCTTTAGCCCGTCAAACATGGGCTATTGGCAGATTAGAAGAAAAAATCAAAATAAATTCGGTCAATTCGCTTACAACTTGCTGAATGTCGCAAAATAGCCCGCAAAGCCGTGCAGTCAGCAGGGTTAAAGGGTATTTTTGTGTTTGCGGAACAGTTTGCTTTAATGCGACAAATACATATATCTGTAGGCGTTCAAAATAATTGACTACGCAGTCAAGTTGTCGCATTTGTTCACGCTTTTGCCGTGTATGCCTGGGCCTGGCTAACCAGCCAGTCGCGGAAAGCGCGGAGCGAAGCAGACTCCACCTTGCGCTCTGGAATCATCAGATAGTAGGCCTTGTCGCTACTCAGGGCGTATCTGTTAGCGACTACCAACCTACCCTCCTGCAACTCGCGCTGGATCAGGAATGGGGGTATCAGGGCTATGCCCATTTCGTGCATGGCCGCCTGTGCGAGCATCGAGAATAGTTCATAACGCGGGCCTGTCATGTCGCCCTCCACGTTCATGCCCATGCTGCCGAACCACTGCCGCCAGGCGTAGGGGCGCGTGCTTTGCTGCAGCAGGGGTAGCTGGGCGATGCGCTGTGCCTCGAGCGTGCCCTGCCCGTCCAGCAGCGCAGGGCTGCAAACAGGCACCGGGTTTTCCCCCATGAGCCGGTGCGACTGGGTGCCGGACCAGTCGGCGTCGCCAAAATAGATGGCGGCATCGAAGGTGGTATCGGCAAACAGGAATGGCCGGGTGCGGTTGGTGAGGTTGACCGTGACGTCGGGATGGCACTGCTGGAAGTCCTTCAGCCGAGGTAGTAGCCATTGGGTGCCAAACGTCGGCACCACTGCCAGTTCGATCACGTTGGCGCCCTGCTGGCGCATCACCGACAAGGTGTCGCGTTCCACGGCGTCCAGTTGTGCGGCAACCTGGCGGCTATAAGAGAGGCCTGCCTCGGTCAGTTTTACGCCGCGCCGCGAGCGACGAAACAGTTCCACATTAAGGAAGGCCTCCAAGCCACCGATCTGGCGACAGACGGCGCCCTGGGTCAGGGCAAGTTCCTGAGCCGCCTTGGTAAAGCTCTCGTTGCGCGCTGCCGCCTCGAAACAAATCAGGGCAGCGGTACTGGGAATCTTGCGGCGCATGTACGTCAACCTCACTTATAAGGCTGTCAATGTGGCGATTTGCCGATTTACGAAGTGATAAATTATCACTAATTGGTGCGCAATCCTCGTTTGTACCCGCAGCCGATCAGGCCTAGGCTCAAAGGCACAAGAAACTGCTCCCTATTTCGAGGATTTCGCTCATGGCCGGTAAAGCAAGCTTCAACTGGATCGACCCGCTGCTGCTGGATCAGCAGCTCACTGAAGAAGAGCGCATGGTGCGTGACAGCGCTTATCAGTTCGCCCAGGACAAGCTGGCCCCGCGCGTGCTCGAGGCCTTCCGTCACGAGCAGACCGACCCGGCAATCTTCCGCGAGATGGGAGACGTCGGCCTGCTGGGGGCAACCATTCCCGAGCAATACGGTGGCAGCGGCTTGAACTACGTGTGCTATGGCCTGATTGCGCGCGAAGTGGAGCGCATCGACTCGGGTTACCGTTCGATGATGAGTGTGCAGTCGTCGCTCGTGATGGTGCCGATCAACGAATTCGGCACCGAAGCACAAAAGCAGAAATACCTGCCCAAGCTGGCAAGTGGCGAGTGGATCGGTTGCTTCGGCCTGACCGAGCCCAACCATGGCTCCGACCCGGGATCGATGATTACCCGTGCCAGGAAAGTGGATGGTGGTTATCGCCTGAGCGGTAGCAAGATGTGGATCACCAACAGCCCGATCGCCGATGTGTTCGTGGTCTGGGCCAAGGATGATGCCGGCGATATCCGTGGCTTCGTTCTGGAGAAAGGCTGGCAAGGCCTGAGTGCCCCGGCTATTCATGGCAAGGTCGGCCTGCGCGCCTCGATCACCGGCGAAATCGTCATGGACAACGTGTTTGTGCCGGAAGAGAACATCTTCCCGGACGTGCGCGGCCTGAAAGGCCCCTTCACCTGCCTGAATTCAGCCCGTTATGGCATCTCCTGGGGGGCGCTTGGTGCTGCAGAAGCCTGCTGGCACACCGCCCGCCAGTACACCCTGGACCGCCAGCAGTTCGGCCGCCCGCTGGCTGCCAACCAACTGATCCAGAAAAAGCTGGCCGACATGCAGACCGAAATTACCTTGGCGCTGCAAGGTTGCCTGCGTCTGGGGCGCATGAAGGACGAAGGTACGGCTGCAGTAGAGATCACCTCGATCATGAAACGCAATTCCTGCGGCAAGGCACTGGATATCGCCCGCATGGCGCGAGACATGCTGGGCGGTAACGGTATCTCCGACGAGTTTGGCGTGGCCCGTCATCTGGTCAACCTGGAGGTGGTCAACACCTATGAAGGCACCCATGACGTACATGCGCTGATCCTGGGGCGTGCGCAAACCGGTATCCAGGCCTTCTATTGATAAAGGAGCCAGCCCATGGGCGCGCTATCACATCTGCGGGTGCTGGACCTTTCGCGCGTGCTGGCTGGCCCGTGGTCTGGCCAGATCCTCGCTGACCTTGGCGCTGACGTAATCAAGGTCGAGCGCCCGGGCAGTGGCGACGATACGCGCTCATGGGGGCCACCCTTCCTCAAGGATGCCGAGGGTGAAAACACCAGTGAGGCGGCTTATTACCTGTCGGCCAACCGCAACAAGCGCTCGGTGACCATCGACTTCACCCAGCCCGAGGGGCAGCGTCTGGTGCGCGAGCTGGCAGCGAAGTGCGATATCGTCATCGAGAACTTCAAGGTGGGCGGGCTGGCAGCCTATGGCCTGGACTACCAGAGCCTGAAGGCGGTAAATCCAAGGCTTATCTATTGCTCCATTACCGGCTTTGGCCAAACCGGGCCCTATGCCAAGCGTGCTGGTTACGACTTCATGATCCAGGGGTTGGGTGGGCTGATGAGCCTGACCGGTCGCCCGGAGGGTGAAGACGGCGCAGGGCCGGTGAAAGTGGGTGTTGCGCTTACCGACATTCTTACCGGCCTTTATTCTACGGTGGCCATGCTGGCCGCCCTCGCCCATCGAGATCAGACGGGCGTGGGTCAGCATGTCGATATGGCCTTGCTCGATGTGCAGGTGGCTTGCCTGGCGAACCAGGCAATGAACTACCTGACCACGGGGGTCGCGCCTCGTCGGCTGGGTAATGCGCACCCAAATATCGTGCCTTATCAGGATTTCCCGACGGCGGATGGCGACTTCATCCTTACCGTGGGTAACGACAGCCAGTTCCGCAGGTTCGCTGAGGTGGCGGGGCAACCGCAGTGGGCGGATGACTCGCGCTTTGCTACTAACAAGCTGCGTGTGGCCAACCGCGCCGAGCTGATTCCATTGATTCGCCAGGCCACGGTGTTCAAGACCACCGCCGAGTGGGTGAGCCAGCTGGAGGCTGCGGGGGTGCCATGTGGGCCTATCAATGATCTGGCGCAGATGTTCCAGGACCCCCAGGTGCTGGCGCGCGGATTGGCAGTGAACATGGCGCACCCGTTGGCGGGTAGCGTGCCACAGGTGGCCAGCCCGATCAGGTTGTCGGAGACGCCAGTGGAGTATCGTCGGGCGCCGCCATTGCTGGGTGAACATACCGAGGTGGTGTTGGGAGAGGTGTTGGGGCTGGATGCCGGTGAGGTGCAGCGCTTGCGCGGTGCTGGTGTGCTTTAAAGGTAGAGGGTTGTATTGAAAAGCGGGGTGGCCGTCAGGCCGCCCCGCTTTTGCTTTTGGGCTTTTGGCTGTGCGGGATGGGGTTGTATATGGGGTGATGGGCCTGTTTATAGATAGTGTTGGGTTGAGAGGTGTCCGCCTCAACACATGCAGCGCCTGTGAGATCGAGCGCCGCCCGCGCGGCGCTTCGCGGGACAAGCCCGCTCCCACAGTCTGTTTCGGGCCAGTCTCTTCTGTGAGGTCTCCGCTGCCCGCCTTGTTTGTCCCCCTCGATATAGAAGGTGTCGCCTCAGCTTTTCTGCAATCCCCATGGCGCGAGTGGGGAGGTGCAGGAATAACTGGCCTGAAACAGACTGTGGGAGCGGGCTTGTCCCGCGAAGCGCCGCGCGGGCGGCGCTCGATCTCACAG
>NZ_JBJDNB010000012.1:2761-152467 GCF_044900445.1 Pseudomonas sp. NPDC089407 | reverse complement strand
TCGGCCAGTGTCTGCAGGGCCTGTTCCAGGGCCGGCTGGCCACGCCAGTCATGCTCGCTGAACGGCAGCTCGACGGCCTTGCGTACCACCTGCACCGCCTGCTCCAGCGCGCCTTGCAGGATGAAGCCGCTGCGCAGGATATCGTGGGCATCGAGCGTAGCCTGCCAGGCGTGCTGGAAGCGCTGCACGTCCAGCCCGTGCACGTCCACGCGCAGCTGGTTGATGTAGTTGCCGGCCTGCTGGTCGTACAGGGTGTGGAACAGCATGCCCTGCTGCATCGGCGACAGCGGGTAGACATCGGCGATCTGCGCGGCGGCCAGTGGCAGGCTGTCCAGTTGTGCCTGGGTCAACGCAGCCAGCGGGAAGTCGGATGGCGTCACGCCTTGGTGCTCAGCGTTGCAGCAGTGCTCAACCAGTTCCGCCAAGGCGTGCTCGTACGCGTGCGCCAAGCCGTCGATGGTGGCCGGGTGGTGCACGTCGGCGCTGTAGGTCCACTCCAGGAACAGCTCGCCGCCATACACCTGGCCGGTGATGCTCAGCCAGTTGCCCAGCTGCGCGCCCGTGCATTGGCTACGGCCCGCGCTTTCACCGCTTGGGGCGAACAGTGCACCGGTTTCGCTATCGAAACTGGCATCGAACTGGCCCAGGTAGTTGAAGGTGACACGGGGCTGGGCGGCCCGCTCAAGCTGCCCGCGCACCTCGGCATCGCCAAGGTAGCGCAGCAGGCCGTAGCCGAGGCCTTTGTCCGGCACCGCGCGCAGCTGCTCCTTGATCGCCTTGAGCGACTGGCCAAGCTCATGGCCGGGGGTGAGGCGCACCGGGAACAGGCTGGTGAACCAGCCCACGGTGCGGCTGAGGTCGACGTCGTCGAACAGGTCTTCGCGGCCATGGCCTTCCAGTTGGAGCAGCACGTTGTCCTGGGCGCTCCACTGGCAAAGGGTGCGTGCCAGCGCCGTCAGCAACAGGTCGTTGACCTGCGTGCGGTAGGCGGCCGGGGCGTGCTTCAGCAGCTTGGCGGTGCGCTCGGCATCCAGGCGGGTAGCGGCGGTGCGGGCATGGGTATTGGCCAGGCTGCCCTGCGGGTTGTCGCGTGGCAATTCGCCGTGGTCGCCAGCCAGTGCCTGCAGCCAGTAGTCGCGCTGGGCTTGCAGCGCCGGGCTGGCGGTGTACAGGGCCAGGCGTTCGGCCCAGGTTTTCACCGGCGTGGTCTTGGCTGGCAGGCTCACCGCCTGGCCAGCGAGCACCTGCTGGTAAGCCTGCTGCAGGTCTTCCAGCAGCACCCGCCACGACACGCCATCGACCACCAGGTGATGCACCACCAGCAACAGGCGCTGCTGGCCATCAGCGAAGTCGAACAACTCGGCGCGCAGTAGCGGCCCATGTTCCAGGTTCAGGCTGGCTTGCACCTCATTGCCGGCAGCGTCCAGTTCGTCCAGCGTTGCCAGGTTTCGCTGGCGCAGCAAAGGGGCGTTAACCTGCGCCTGGAAGCGTGCCTGCCACTGGCCATCGCTGCGAGTAAAGCGCAGGCGCAGGGCATCGTGCTGCCCGACCACGGCGCGCAGGGCCGCCTCCAGCGGTTGCAGTTGCACCGGGCTGGCCGGTTTGAGCAACACCGACTGGTTCCAGTGCGCCGGTTGCGCAACGTCCAATGCGAAGAAACGCGCCTGGGCTGGCAGCAGTGCCGCTTCACCGCTGGTAGCCGTGTCCACGGCAGCGGCAACTGCAGGCTGCTTGGCTTCGACACGCTTGGCCACCTGGGCCAGCTGGGCGATGGTCTGTTGTTCAAACAGTTGCTTGGGGGTGACCTTGATGCCCTGGCGCTTGGCCCGGGCGATAATCTGCAGGCTGAGGATCGAGTCGCCGCCCAGTTCGAAGAAGTTGTCGCTGCTGCCGACCTGTTCCAGCTTGAGCACATCGGCCCACACGGCGGCTAGTTTCTCCTCGATGTCACCTTGCGGTGCCACATAGCCCCGGCTGACCGCGCCCGGTACGGGCAGCGCGCGCTTGTCGAGCTTGCCATTGGCGGTCAGCGGCAGGCGCTCCAGCATCAGTATCTGCGCCGGCACCATGTAATCTGGCAAGCGCGCCTGCAATTGCACGTGCAACTGCTGCACGGTCACGCCGCTGTCGGCTACCAGGTAGGCGACCAGTTGCAGGCGCTCGGCATCGCCTTCCAGCGGCAATGCCAGCACCACGGCCTCGCTGACGCCGGGCAGGCCGGCCAGCACGCGGCCGACTTCGCCTGGCTCCACGCGGTAACCACGGATTTTTACCTGGTCGTCGGCGCGGCCGATGAACTCGACCAGGCCATCGGCCGTCAACCGCGCGCGGTCACCGGTGCGGTACAGGCGGGCACCGGCTGCGCTGAGAGGGTCCGGCACGAAGCGTTCAGCCGTCAGCGCAGGCTGGCCCAGGTAGCCTTGGGCGACGCCCTGCCCACCCAGGTACAACTCGCCGGCCACCTGTGCCGCCAACGGGTTGAGGTAGGCATCCAGCACCTGGGCGCAGGCATTGCCCAGCGGGCGACCGACCGGCACCGTGCGGCAGCCCGGTACGGGCTGGTCGGGCTCGAAGGTGAGCACACCCACGGTGGTTTCGGTGGGGCCATAGTGGTTGATGACACGGCAATCCGGGCGCAGTTGGCGGACCTTTTCCAGCAGGCCCCAGCTGCACGCCTCACCGCCCAGGATCAATGCGTTGGCGGGCAGCACATCAGCGCCGCGGGCCGCTTGCAGCAGGCCTTGCAGGTGGCTTGGCACCAGCTTCAGTACGCCCACCTGATGCTGCGCCATGTAGCTGGCGAAGCCATCCGGGTCGAACGCCAGCTCCTGTGGCAACAGGTGCAGCAGACGGCCCGAGGCCAGGGCACCGAACAGCACGGTATGGCCCAGGTCGGCTGCGGTGGTGGAAACCATCGCCATGCTCGCCGCTGCCGGCAGTTGCAGGCGCTCCAGCACCGCCTGGGTATAGCTGGCCAGCGCCCCGTGGCTGACCACCACGCCTTTCGGCTGGCCGGTCGAGCCCGAGGTGTAGATCAGGTAGGCCGGTTGTTCGGCGGCAATAAATTGCTCGACCGGGCTGTCGCTGCAGGCTGCCCACTGCGTGTGATCGCAAGCAACGACCTGTACGCCATCGAGGCCGGCGAAACGCAGGTCTTCCGGTGCGTGCAGCAACAGCGCAGCGCCACTGTCGGCAATCAGTTGCTGCAAGCGTTCCTGGGGTTGCTGGGCGTCCAGTGGCAGGTAGGCAGCGCCGGTCTTGAGCACGGCCAGCAAGGCGCTGACCCACTCGATGGAACGGGGCAGGCACAGGGCGACGATGCTGCCTGCACCCACTCCGCGTTGGCGCAGGTAATCGGCCAGGCGGTTGGAGGCGGCCTCCAGCCCAGCCTGGGTCATGAACCGGTCACCGGCGCGCACGCCGCCGTGGGCCTGGCCTTGGCCCATGGCCTGGCGCCACAGGCCGAGGATGTCGCCATGCGCATATGGCTGCACGCTGGCTGGCAGCACGGCTGCCACTTCCGGGCTGTCGACGATCGCCTGCTGCGGGTCGCGGACCAATGCATCCAGCACCTGGCGCAGCGAAGCGGCCATGCGCTCGATGGTGGCCTGCTCGAACAGGTCGGTAGCATAGGTGAAGTAGCCTTCGATGCCGTCAGCCTTGTCCGAGAAGTCGAAGGCCAGGTCGAAGCGGGCATCACCGCCGTCGCGGGCAAAGCCTTCCACTTCCAGCGCACCGAGGCGCTTGCGCCCGGCGTCGCTGGCCGCCACATGCTGGTTGATCTTGAACTGGAACAGCGGGTTGTGTGCCAGGTTGCGCTCGGGCAACAACGCATCGACCAGGTGCTCGAACGGCAGCTCCTGGTGCGACTGGGCGCCGCCGATCACCGCTTTAACCTGCTCCAGCAACGCCGCAAACGTGGCGCGCTCGTCCACCTGCACACGCAGTACCTGGGTGTTGATGAAGAAACCGATCAGGCCTTCCAGCTCCTTGCGGTTGCGCCCGGCATTCGGTGCACCGATGCGGATGTCGGCCTGGCCGCTGTAGCGCGACAGCACCACGGCCATGGCCGCCAGCACCAGCACGAACAGCGTGTGGCCACCCTTGCGCGCCTGGCTACGCAGGGCTTCGGCCTGGGCGCCGGCAATGTCTACCCGCACCACCGCGCCCCGCTGGCTTGGCGTGGCCGGGCGCTCGAAGTCCAGCGGCAGGCTCAGCACCGGCTGCTCGTCACCCAGCTGTGCCTGCCAGTATTGCAGTTGGCGCTGGACCTCGCCGGCTTCAAGCCAGGCGCGTTGCC
Organism: Pseudomonas sp. NPDC089407; assembly: GCF_044900445.1. NCBI lineage: Bacteria > Pseudomonadati > Pseudomonadota > Gammaproteobacteria > Pseudomonadales > Pseudomonadaceae > Pseudomonas > Pseudomonas sp. NPDC089407. The sequence continues at coordinate 148,167 of NZ_JBJDNB010000012.1, read as the reverse complement.
AGATGGCGTAATCGGCATACTGGATCGGCAAGGCCGGCAGTTCGGCCTGGCGCCCTTCGGCCAGGGCGCTGTACAGCTGGATGAACTCCTGCACCAGCACATCGCTGGACCAACCGTCGGAGATGATGTGGTGCATGCTCAGCGCCAGCACATGCTCCTGCTCTGCCACGCGCAGCAGGGTCACCCGCAGCAGTGGCCCGGCCAGCAGGTCGAACGGCTGCTTGAGCGCCGCGTCCACGGCCACGCTCAGCGCGGCTTCATCAGGGCTGCCATCGAAGATCACCAGCGCCAATGGCAACGGGCACTGCGCGAGGATTTCCTGGTGAAACTCGCCGTCCTGCGAAGCGAAGCGCGTGCGCAGCGATTCGTGGCGCTGCACCAGCGCATCCAGCGCCTGTTGCAGCACCGCCTGGTCCAGCGCCCCCTTCAGGCGCACTGCCATCGGTACGTTGTAGGCCGGGCTGTCCGGCTCCAGCTGCCAGAGGAACAACAGGCGCTGCTGGGCATACGACAACGGAATGCGCGCCAGGCCGTCGCGGGCGGGCACGATGGGCAGCAGGCGGAAGCTTTGCCCGCTGGCCTGCATCTTGTCGAGGATCTGCTGGCGTTGCTCCACAGGGAGGCCGACGAAACGTTGGGCGATGCGTTGTGCTGCTGTGAGTTCCATGTCAGGCCTCTGTGAATGCGTTCATCATGTTTTCGATATCGCACAGGCCATCGTCGGACAGCGACAGGGCCTGCTCCTCCAGCGCCTGGGCAAAGGCGCGCAGTTCGGGGTGGGTGAAGATCAGCCGCAGGGGTATGTCCAGGCCCAGCTCGACGTTGATCCGCGACACCGCCTGGGCGGCCAGCAAGGAGTGGCCACCCAGCTCGAAGAAGTTGTCGTTCAGCCCGACCCGGGTAACGTTCAGCAACTGTGCCCAGAGGCTCGCCAGCTGCTGTTGCCGCTCGGTCTGCGGCGCCTCGTAGTCGTGCTGCGGCGGGTTCGGGTCGGGCAGCGGCAAGGCCTTGCGGTCGAGCTTGCCGCTGGGGGTCAGTGGCATGCCCGGCAAGGTCACCAGGTAGGCCGGGATCATGTAGTCCGGCAGGCTGGCCTTGAGGTACTGCTTCAAGGCCAGGCGCAGGTCGCCGGCGTAACCTTCGGTCGGTACGGCGTAGGCACACAGCTGCTTGCCGCCAGGCAGGTCGATGGCCAGCACGGTGGCTTCGCGCACGTCCGGGTGCGCCCGCAGGTACTGCTCGATCTCGCCCAGCTCGATACGGAAGCCGCGCACCTTCACCTGATGGTCGACCCGGCCGCGATAGGCCAGTTGGCCGTTTTCGTCGTAGCAGCCAAGGTCACCGGTGCGGTACAGGCGGCCACCGCCAACCGGGTCGAACGGGTCGGGGATGAAACGCTCGGCAGTCAGCGACGGCCGCTGGTGGTAACCGCGCGCCAAGCCACCGTCGCCGCCGATGAACAGTTCGCCGGGCACGCCCACCGGGGTTGGCGCCAGGCCGTCGTCCAGGGCATGCAGGCTGCGGCCGGCAATGGCGCGGCCGATCGGCACGCCACCCTGGCTGATCTGCGCGTCGGTCATCTGTGAGCAGTCATACACCGTGGCGACCACGGTGGCTTCGGTAGGGCCATAAGTGTTCAACAGGCGCACCGCTGGCGGGCCATCAGCCAGCCAGGCACGCAGGGCGTCTTCCGGTACTGCCTCGCCACCGACGTGAATCTGCTTCAACCGGCCATAGGCCTCGGGGCCGCGGCGCTCCAGCGCCAGCAGGCGCCAGTAGGCCGCTGGCAGGTCGGCCACGGTTACCCCGTGGCGGTTGATTTCGTCCAGCAGCGTGGCGGTGTCCCACAACCGCAGGTCACGCAGCACCACGCAGGCGCCCTGGGCCAAGGGCGGGAAGAATTGCTCGATGAAACCGTCGAAGCTGAAGGTGGCGAACTGCAGCACGCGGTCGTCCGGGCTGAGCCGCGAATAGTCGCCGGCCACCTGGCAGAACACCGACAAGGCATGGTGATCGATGGCCACGCCCTTGGGCATGCCGGTGGAGCCGGAGGTGTAGATCACGTAGGCCAGGTTGTGCGGCGCGGCCAGGTTGGCCAGCGGCTCGCCGGGCCAGGCCTGCAGCCACTCGGTGCCTGGCTCCAGCAGCACGCAGGGCAGCTGTTTGCCCAGTTGCAGGCGCTCACGCGAAGGGGCATCGGCCAGCAGCAAGCCGATGTTGCTGTCTTCGACCATGTAGGCCAGGCGCTCTTGCGGGTAGTCCGGGTCCAGCGGCACATAGGCGCCGCCAGCCTTGTGGATGGCGACCAGCGCCAGGGCCATGCCCAGGCCACGCTCGACCGCTACGCCGACCAGACGGTCCGGGCCCACGCCCAGCGCCCGCAGGCGGTGCGCCAGCCGGTTGCTGCTGCGGTCCAGTTCGGCATAGGTCATGTGCTGGTCATCAAAGATCAGCGCCAGGGCCTCTGGCCGCTGTTGCGCCTGGCGTTCCAGCAACTGGTGCGCGCACAGCCCACTGCCGGCCTGCGCGGCCGGGTTCCAGGCATGGGTCAGTTGCTGGCGCTCAGTGCTGCCAAGCATGTCCAGCTCGGCAATGCAGCGCTGGGGTTCGGCACAAATGGCCTCCAGCAGCGCTTGCCAGTGGCCGGCCATGCGCTCGATGCGCGGGGCGTCGAACAGGTCAGTGGAGTAGTTGAACGAAGCGGTCACGCCATCAGAGCGCTCCAGGGTGTTGAGCGAAATGTCGTACTGCGCGCCAGGCTCCAGCAAGTCCACTTCCTTGACCTGCAGGCCGTGCAGGGCATCGCTGGACACCTGTTCGCCAAGGTCGCGCAGGTGGTTGTACAACACCTGGAAGAACGGGTTCACACCCTGGTCACGGTCGGGGTACAGCGCTTCGGCCACCTCGAGGAACGGCACGTCCTTGTTGGCCTGGGCCTGCAAGGTGGTTTCCTTGATCGCCGCCAGCAGCTGCGGGAACGGCTGACTGCCATCGACACCAATGCGCGCCACCACCGCGTTGATGAAGAAGCCGATCAGCCCTTCCAGCTCCAGGCGGTTACGGTTGGTCACTGGTACGCCGATGTTAAACGTACCCTTGCGGCTGTAGCGCGACAGCACGATGGCATAGGCCGCCAGGAACACATGGAACAGCGTGGCATTGGACGCCACTGCCAAGGCCCGCAGGCGCTCGGTCAGGGCCAGTGGCAGGCGCACATCGAAGCGGCTGCCCTGGTAGCTCTTGACCTGTGGCCGCCTGCGGTCGGCAGGCAGTTCGAGCACTTCGAAGTCGTCTTCCAGGCGGCCTTTCCAGTAGTCGATCTGCGCCTGCATCTGCCCTTCGGCCAGCCACTTGCGCTGCCAGGCGGCGAAGTCGGCGTACTGCACCGGCAACGGCTCGAGGGTGTGTGCCTGGCCTGTGGCCGCGGCGTTGTAGGCGGCGGCGAACTCGCGCACCAGCAGGCTCATCGACCAACCGTCGGAGACGATGTGGTGCAGGGTCAGCGACAGCAAATGCTCCTGGTCCTGCACCTTGAACAGACGCGCACGCAGCAGCGGGCCGCGCTCAAGGTCGAACGGGACAAAGGCTTCGGCCTCCAGCTTGCGCATCTGCGCGGCGTGGTCGTGGCCGCTGAGGTCTTCGAAACCGATCGGCACCGTGGCCGTCGGCAGAATGCGCTGCCAAGGCAGGCCATCGGCCTCGACGAACACCGTGCGCAGCGATTCGTGGCGCGCCACCAGTGCATCCACGGCGACCTGCACGGCGGCACGGTCGAGGTTGCCGTGCATGCGCACCGCCATCGGCGTGTTGTAGGCCAGGCTTTGCGGGTTGAGCTTCCAGAACAGCCACTGGCGGTTCTGCGAGCGCGACACCGGCAGAGGGTGCTGGCGGTCGAGGATCTCGATGTCCAGGCCCGCGCCCTGCTCGCCCTCGGCCACCGCCTGGGCGAAGGCCTGCAGGTCGACGGTGTCGAACAGCGTGCGCAACGGGATATCCACGCCCAGTTGCTTGCGCACCCGCGAAACGGCCTGGGTAGCCAGCAACGAGTGCCCACCCAGGGCAAAGAAGTTATCGCTCAGGCCCACCTGGGCGACTTGCAGCACGTCAGCCCAGATTTGCGCCAGCTGCACCTGCAGCGGGGTTTGCGCAGGCTGGTAAGCCACCTGGGTAGCGACAGGCTCGGGCAGCGCCTTGACGTCGACCTTGCCGTTGACCGTGACCGGCAGCTGCTGCAGCACCATCAGGTGGGTGGGCACCATGTGTTCGGGCAGCACGCCTTTGAGGGTGCTGCGGATCGCGTCCTGCCAGGCCAGGCTGTCGGCTGGCATCTCGCGGGGTACCAGCCAGGCCGCCAGTTGCAATTGCGGCGTCTGGCCATGCACGCGGACCAGGGCATTGGCGACGCCGTCCAGCGCGCGCAGCTGGTTTTCGATTTCGCCCAGCTCGACGCGGTAGCCACGGATTTTTACCTGGCCATCCATGCGCCCGGCAAATTGCAGGTCGCTGCCCTGGCGCACCCAGTCACCGCTGCGGTACAGGCGCTGGCCGTGGCTGCCGTTCGGGTCGGGAACAAAGCGTTCGGCAGTGAGTGCCGGGCGGTTCAGGTAACCACGTGCCAGGCCCGCGCCGCCGATGTACAGCTCGCCCTTGGCCTTGAACGGCAGGGGCTGCAAGCAGCGGTCGAGCACCGCGACATGGGTGTTGGCCAGCGGTTGACCGAGGCTGATGTGCTCGTTCAGTTCGGCGACCAGCACACCGACGGTGGTCTCGGTCGGGCCGTAATGGTTGAACACCTTGAGTTCAGGGGCCAGTTGGCGGATCTTGCCCAGCAGGCCCGGGCTGATGGCCTCGCCACCGAGTACCAGGCACTGCCCTGGCAACGCTGCGCGCCCTGCCACCAGCATCGCCTCCAGGTGCGACGGTACGATCTTCAGCGCATCGACCTGGTGCTCGGCCAGGTAGGCGGCGAAACCTTCGGCATCCAGCACCTGCTCGCGCAATAGCAGGTGCAGGGTGTGGCCGCCGCACAAGGCGCCGAACAGCATGGTGTGGCCAAGGTCGGCCGCCGGGGTCGAGACCTGGGCCATGCTGCGGATATGCTCGACCGGCAGGCGCGCGCTGATGCCATCGACATAGTTGGCCAAGGCTGCATGGCTGATCGCCACGCCCTTGGGCTGGCCAGTGGTACCGGAGGTGTAGATCACGTAGGCCAGGCTGGCCGCTGCGGGAGCTGTGCGCGTGGCGCTGCCAACACCGGTTTGTGCCCAGTCCAGCTGCTGCACAGTGGCTGGCAGCTCGGCTTGCCAGTGACCGGGCGCCAGCACCAGGCGTGTGCCGCTGTCGGTGAGCATGTAGGCCAGCCGCTCAGCCGATTGCTCAGGTTCAAGTGGCAGGTAGCCGCCACCGGCCTTGAGCACGGCCAGCATGCTGGCGAGCATGCCGACACTGCGATCGGCCAGTACACCGACCAGCGTGTCTGGCCCTACCCCGGCTTCGATCAGGCGGCTGGCAATGGCCTCGGCGCGGGCCTCCAGTTCGGCATAGCTGGCCTGCTCGCCTGCGGCCACCACCGCAATGCGCTCAGGGTGACGGCGGGCGGCAGCAGCAAAACGCTGGTGCACCATGGGTGCTTCATCAGCCGGCGCTGGCGAAGCACCGGCGCTGGCCAGGCCCGGCAATACCAGCTCGCCCACCGCGCCAGCCGTTTCGGCGGCCAGCGCCTGCACCAGGGCCAGCCACTGCTCGCCGAGGGTTTCGACGGTGGCCGCATCGAACACATCGGTCGCATAGGTGAACGCCGCATGCAACTGCCCGGCGCGCTCGTGGGTGTCCAGCGCCAGGTCGAAGCGCGCACTGTGCTTTTCCAGGGCAATCGGCGCCAGGCTCAGGCCGGATCGGGTCTCGATCGCCTGTACATCCGCCACCTGCGCCTGGTGGTTGAACAGCACGCGGAACAGCGGGCTTTCGCTAGTGCGCGGCAGGTCCAGGGCCTCGACCAGTTGCTCGAACGGCAAGTCCTGATGGCTTTGTGCGCCCACGGCGGTTTCCCGCACGCGCTGCAGCAGGCCAGTGATATCCAGCAGCGGGTCGATCTCGGTGTGCAGCACCTGGGTGTTGATGAAGCAGCCGATCAGGCCTTGGCCTTCGGCACGGTTGCGGTTGGCGATGGGCACACCAACGCGGATCGCGGCCTGGCCGCTGTAGCGCTGCAGCAGCAGCTTGAAAGCGGCCAGCAGGACCATGAACAGGGTGACGTTGTGCTTGCGCGCCACACCGCGCAGGCGTTCGGCGACGTCTGCAGCAATAGGGAACTCGTGGCGTGCGCCGCGGTAGCTGGGGCGGCCCTGACGGGTGCGGTCCAGTGGCAGCTCCAGCGGCGAGTGATCGTCGCCCAGGCGTGCCTGCCAGTAGGCCAGCTGGCGCTCCTGCTCGCCGGCCTCCAGCCAGCTGCGCTGCCACAGGGCGTAGTCGCGGTACTGGATGGGCAGCGCAGCGAGGGTAGCATCGCTGCCGGCCACAGCGGCGTCGTAAAGGTGCAGGAATTCGTCGATCAGCACGTTCATCGACCAGCCGTCGGCGACGATATGGTGCAGGGTCAACAGCAGTACGTGTTCTTGCGCCGCCAGTTGCAACAGGCGCACACGCAGCAGCGGGCCGCTGGCCAGGTCGAACGGTGCCAGGGCTTCGGCTTCGGCGATGGTCTCGATGGCGGCCTGGCGAGCGTTGTCGTCCAGACCGCTGAGGGCATCCTGGCGCGGCTGTAGCGGGGCTGGGGTTGCATCAACCTGCTGGCGCACGTCATCGCCGTCGGCGACAAAGCGGGTGCGCAGCGTTTCGTGGCGCGCCACCAGGGCATCGAAGGCCTGCTGCAGGGCGGCCAGATTCAGCGGGCCGTGCAGGCGCACAGCCATGGGCAGGTTGTATGCCGCGCCTTGCGGGTCCAGCTGCCAGAGGAACCACATGCGCCGCTGGGCGTACGACAGCTGGTCACGCTCAGCCACCTCCACCCCAGGCGCAATCGGCAGCACGGAAAAATCCATGCCCTCGCCCTGCAGCGCCTTGAGGAACAGGCGGCGCTTGTCGGGGCTGAGTTCGATGAAGCGGCGGGCGAGCTTGAGCGTTTGGTCGGCATTCATGTCGAGCGGAGTCCTGGCAGTCGAGCGGTAACTGTCAGACGAAGGTGTGGGGGGGTTATTTAGTGGAGGGTGGCGGGGGTGGCAGGTGTTCGCCAGGACAGGTTCAGCGCCTGTGAGATCGAGCGCCGCCCGCGCGGCGCTTCGCGGGGCAAGTCGGATCGCCGCACCGCCGCTCCCACATCTGTTTCGGGCCAGTTACTTCTGTGCCTATGGTGCGCGCACCCTGGGTGCATGGCTGGAGATTGATGAAGAGCAGCGGCGCCCCCTTCAATATCGAAGGGAACAAACAAGGCGGACAGAGGTGACTTGACAGGATGGACTGGCCCGAAACAGATGTGGGAGCGGCCTTGTGCCGCGAAGCGCCGCGCGGGCGGCGCTCGATCTCACAGGCGACACACCTCTCAAGGCAGGCACCTGGCCGCCCTGCCCCTGTTTCAAGACAGGCACATTGGGGTGACAGCTGCACACGGGGTGGAAAACCAGGCATATGATGAACCCGGTAGGCCCGAGAGCCTCCCGCGTACAGCTGTCGTGTCAACAATCATCATATGTCTTGCCAGGTTTCCACACCCGATCGCTGAACCGTCAGCGACAGGTAAAGCCTAGAGGGCGGGATTTGCAGGAACAATCAGACGCGGGTCGACAGAGGTTGTAGGGTATTTCGCAGGGGGTGGAGTTGCCAGTGCTGAGGCGTAGGAATAGTCTGGAATTGATGTAGGTTGCGGGGGCTTGTCGGGGGAATGCATCAGGGCTGGCAGGTGTTCGCCACAACATCTTCAGCGCTGTGAGATCGAGCGCCGCCCGTGCGGCGCTTCGCGGGACAAGTCGGATCGCCGCACCGCCGCTCCCACATCTGTTTCGGGCCAGTCCATCCTGTTAAGTCACCTCTGTCCGCCTTGTTTGTCCCCTTCAATATCGAAGGGGCGCCACTACTCTTCATCAACCTCCAGCCATGCGCCAAGGCTGCACCCCACCTGGCACAGGAATAATTGGCCCGAAACAGATGTGGGAGCGGCGGTGCGGCGATCCGACTTGTCCCGCGAAGCGCCGCGCGGGCGGCGCTCGATCTCACAAGCGCTACACCTCTCAAGGCAGGCACAGGGCAGCCCCCACTCCCAAATCAGCCCAACCCCTCGCTATACCCCTGCGCCATCGCCACCACCACCTTGCGCTTGCCGGTAAACGGCGACCGCGCATGCGCCGCCAGCATGTTGTCGAGCATCAACACATCATTCGCCAGCCACGGAAAACTGATGGTGCATTCATCCAGCACCCCGCGCACTTCATCGAGCAACGCGTCCTCGATGGTCGAACCGTCGCCGTAGTACACGTTACGCGGCAGGTCCTCTTCCTCGACAATGTCCATCAGCGACTCACGCACCTCCGGCTGCAGGTTGGACACATGGAACAGGTGGGCCTGGTTGAACCACACGTCATCGCCGGTCACCGGGTGGCGTGACACCACCTGGCAGCGCTGGCGGGTGCGCAGCTCGCCGTCGTCCTTCCAGATGCACTCGATGGCATGCGCCCGGCAATACGCTTCGACCTGGCGCGGGTCTTCGGTGTTGAACACTTGCGACCACTCCACATCCAGGCCATTGCCGTAGTTGCGCACGTACATCAACCCCTTATCCACCAGCCGTTCACGAATGCGCGCCGGCATGCGCCGGTACACCTCGCGGCTGTCGGCAATTGGCGTTTCGCCACCTGTTTCGGCGGGGATCACGCTGTAGAACCAGATCTTCATCGGCCATTCCAGGGTATACGCCTGCTCGTTGTGCAACGGGATACTCTGGTGCGCCGGGTACTCGGTGGAGGTGTACACGCCTTTGGTCACGTTGCTGCGCGGGGTAGAGCCGAACTCGTAGTTGAGCAACGGGTGGCCGAACGAGGCGGCGAACTGGCGGAAGGCTTCGGCACCCGCCACTTCAAAGCCGCGGAACAGGATGCCACCCGCCTGCAACAGGTGCCGGTCGACCAGTGGCTGCAGTTCGGCAAAGGCTTCCAGCAGGTCGACCCCCGGCTCCGGCGCACGCACCAGCAGCGGCAGGTTGCCGCGCGCGGCGTCCAGCGGTTCGATGGCAAAGCTCAGCAGTTCACTCATGTACGGTCACCTCAAGCCAGGGCCGCGTTGGCGGCGAAAACGGGATGTGCGCCATGGCAGCGCCTGACTACATGAACGAGCGGGCCTGCGGGAAATTCACCAGCCCCGCACACACCAGGTAAAGCCAGCGCGCGCCGGTTCGTCTGAACGATGTGCCCCCTTTTATCGCCCAGGAACCGTACATGACTCGCCAGCTTCTGCTCCTCGCCCTGTTCGCCGCGGCTCCGGCCGCCTGGTCGGCAGAGCAATGCGCCGTGGAAATCCACGGCACCGACCAGATGACCTTCGACAAAACCGCCATCAACGTGCCCAAGGCCTGCAGCCAATTCACCGTCACCCTCACCCACCCCGGCGACATGCCGAAAAACGTGATGGGCCACAACTGGGTACTGAGTACCCAGGCCGACATGCAGGGTGTGCTGGATGACGGCCAGAAGGCCGGCGAGGCGCAGGACTACGTCAAGCCCGGCGACACCCGGGTAATCGCCCACACCCGCCTGATCGGCGGCGGCGAACAGGACAGCGTAACCCTCGACACCCAACAACTGAAGGCCGGTACCGACTACAGCTTCTACTGCTCGTTCCCGTTCCACAGCACCTTGATGAAAGGCACCCTGACCCTCGGCAGCTGACCACGCCCCTACCCCACAAGCGAGATCACGCTTCATGAAAACCTCTTCCCCCGGGGCCATCCGCGAATTGCTGGGCCTGCTCAAACCCTACCGCCCGGCGGTCATTGTCTCGGTGCTGCTGGGCATGGTCGGCGGCCTGGCCGTAACCGCCCTGCTGGCCACCGTCAACCAGGGCCTGCATGCCGAAGGCGGCATGAGCCAGGGCGTCATCCTGGCCTTTGCCGGCCTGTGCGTGCTGGCCCTGGTCAGCAGCGTGGCAGCCGACAGCGGCACCAACTACGTTGGCCAGAAAGTCATCGCCCGGCTGCGCCAGGACCTGGGTGCCAAGGTGCTGTCGGCGCCGATCGAGCAGATCGAGCGCTACCGTACCCACCGGCTGATCCCGGTATTGACCCGCGACGTCGACACCATCAGCGACTTCGCCTTCGCCTTCGCCCCGCTGGCCATCTCGCTGACCACGGTGACCGGCTGCATGGCCTACCTGGCCTGGCTGTCGTGGCCGATCTTCCTTATCACCCTGGTCGCCATCGGTATCGGCAGCGGCATCCAGTACATCGCCCGGCAAAAAGGCGTCGCCGGCTTCAACGCCGCGCGCGATGCCGAAGACAACCTGCAAAAGCACTATTCAGCCATTGCCGAAGGCGCCAAGGAGCTGCGCATCGACCGCCGCCGCCGCCACGCCATGCTGACGCGCAATATCCAGGGGACTGCCGACTTCATCGCCAACACCCATATCCGCGCCATCAACATCTTCGTGGCGGCCAAGAGCCTGGGCTCGATGCTGTTCTTCGTGGTCATTGGCCTGACCCTGGCCCTGCAGTCGCTGTGGCCCAGCAACGACCCGGCAGTGATGAGCGGCTTCGTGCTGGTGCTGCTGTACATGAAAGGCCCACTGGAAACGCTGATCGGCAACTTGCCGATCCTCGGCCGCGCCCAGGTGGCGTTCCGCCGCATTGCCGACCTGTCCGAACGCTTTTCCTCGCCTGAACCGCACCTGTTGCTGGAGCCACCGGTCAAACGTGCGGCCCCGACCAGCGCGCACCTGGAACTGCACAACGTCGAGTACGCCTACCCGCCGGTGGACGGCAACGAGCCGTTCCGCGTGGGGCCGGTGAACCTGAGCATCGAGCCAGGCGAAATTTTGTTCATCGTCGGTGAAAACGGCTGCGGCAAGACTTCGCTGATCAAGTTGCTGCTGGGCCTGTACACCCCGCAACGCGGCGAAGTGCGCCTGAATGGCAAAGCCGTCGGGCCGCAGGGGCTGGATGACTATCGCCAGCTGTTCACTACGGTGTTTGCCGACTACTACCTGTTCGACGACCTGCCCGAGCATGAACACGCGCTGCCGAGCGATGCCACGCGCTACCTGGAACGGCTGGAGATTGCCCACAAGGTCAGCGTGCGCGACGGCGCCTTTTCCACCACCGACCTGTCGACCGGCCAGCGCAAGCGCCTGGCGCTGGTCAATGCCTGGCTGGACGGCCGGCCGGTGCTGGTGTTCGACGAATGGGCGGCAGACCAGGACCCGACCTTCCGCCGGGTGTTCTACACCGAGCTGTTGCCGGACCTGAAGCGCATGGGCAAGACCATCATCGTGATTTCGCATGATGACCGGTACTTCGATACGGCGGACAAGGTAGTGCATCTGAGCCGGGGGAAGGTGGTGGAGGCGATGGAGCCGGTTTGACAGGCCAAGGGGGCATGGCTGCCCCCGTCCAATGGCGATCTATAATGACTCTATAATCGCTCTATAATTACCTATAAATCACCGCTCTTCTGAGATCTATAATAGCCCTATAATTGATCTATAATTGGCTATAAAGTCGAATGGAGAAGCAGTAATGGCCGAAACGGTTTATCACCGCCCAGCCCTCGCGTCCCGTCTGTCACAGCTGATTTTGCAGGTCGCCGTGGGCAGTGCAGCAAGCTCTGGCGTTTTCCTCGCAGCACCGCGGCGCACCGGTAAATCTACCTTTGCCCGCGAAGACCTGCGCCCTGCCCTGGAAAAGGCAGAGGCCATCGTGCTGTATGCCGACCTATGGAAAGACCTGACCAAAGACCCGGGCCAGGTCATCGTGGAAGCGGTACGCGAGGCGGTTGGCCGTAACGAAGGCTTTATCACCCGGCTTGCCAAGTCTTCCGGTATGGACAAGGTCACTGTCGGTGGCATGCACTTCAGCCTGGACAAGATCGGGCTGGGGCACGCCATTGACCTGACATCCGCATTGGTGGCGCTTTCGGATGAATCCCGCCGGATCATTGTGCTGATCATCGACGAAGCACAGCACGCCATTACCACCGAGCAAGGGATAGCAGCGCTTTTTGCACTCAAGGCCGCCAGGGACGAGCTCAACAGCTCGAAGCATCATGGCCTGCGCATCGTCTGCACAGGTTCAAACCGCGACAAGCTTGCCATGTTGCGCAACAGCAAGGATCAGGCGTTCTTTGGTGCCTCCATGGTGCAGTTCCCGACCCTGGACCAAGACTTCATCGACTGGCTTTGCGCCAATATCGATCTACCGTCTACACTCGATCCTGCGGAGGTGTTCCAGCTGTTCAAGGAGAGCGGCTACCGGCCAGAACTGCTGGGCGCGGCGGCGGATGAGATCCGCTTCGACTTCAGCATCGAGCCCAATGCCGTTCCCGCGCGGTTTAGCGAGCTTGTACGGGCACAAGCCAAGGACTTGAACGCAAGCCTGAAAAAAGTGATCCACAGCCTTACCCCTATACAGTCTGCAGTTTTGCGCGTGATGTGTCTGAAGGGTAACGACTATGCGCCGTTCGAGGCCCCAACCCTTGCCCTCTACGCCAAGGCGATGGAGCAGGCTGGCGTGGAGGCAAACGAAATAAAGGCCGAAGTACCGGGGGTACAGCAGGCACTTATCGCCTTACAGGACAAGCACCTGGTGTGGAAAGCCTCGCGAGGGGTGTACGCGGTAGATGAACAAGTAATTGTCGACCTGGTGCGGGCCGATGGATTGCTGGAGGGCCTTGCCTGAGCAGCTATGCATCACCGCATAAGCGCCAGGCCAACCTGGCGCCATGCGCAAAGTGCAATCAGAACAACCAGCGATACAACGCATAAGCAACCACCACCGCCAACACCGGCCGGAGCACGCGGTAGGCCTTGGGGTTGGCGCGCTTGAACTGCTTCACGCGGGTGCTGATTTTATTGCTGAAGCGCTTGCTCCAGGCATACGCCTGGTTGATCCCGCCCACGCGCTCGTCATCGGTGTTCTGCGGCGCGGTGGCGCGGCCGAGGAAAGCACTGACCTTGCGGTTGATGCGGGTCATCAGCGGGCTGCTCAGCGGCCGTTCGATGTCGCAGAACAGGATCACCCGGGTCACGTCGGTCTCGTTCTTCACCCAATGCACGTAGGTTTCGTCGAACATGACGTCTTCACCGTCACGCCAGGCGTATTGCTCACCGTCGACGTAGATGCGGCAGGCATCGGAGTTCGGCGTGGACAGGCCCAGGTGATAGCGCAGCGAACCGGCGAACGGGTCGCGGTGCGGGTTCAGGTGGCTGCCACCGGGCAACAGGGCGAACATCGCGCCCTTGACGTTGGGGATGCTGCTGACCAGCTCGACCGTGCGCGGGCACAGGGCTTCGGCCGAAGGCAGCGGCTTGTCGTACCATTTCAGGTAAAAACGCTTCCAGCCCTTCTTGAAGAACGAACCGAAGCCGGCGTCGTTGTCCTTTTCGGCAGCGCGAATATAGCCCTCGTCGAACAGGCGCATGGCCTCCTCGCGGATTTCCTGCCAGTTGTCTTTCAGCACGTCCAGCTCAGGGAAGCGCTGGCGGTCCAGGTAAGGCTTGGACGGCACGCCGGAAAACAGGTACATCAAGGCGTTATAGGGGGCGAACAACGCCGAATGGTTGACGAACTGGCGCAACACCGGCAGGCGTGCCTTGCCGCGCAGGTGCACAAACAGCACGCTGCCGAAAAACACCAGCAAGACACCCGCCTTGGCTGCAAAGGATAAGGTCATGCGTCACTCCTTGGGGAAGAGACAGGGCTGCGCGGCCTGCTCTCCTGAAAATCATCCTGCCATCATAAACCGATCCCGCCGCGGTACAAACAACCCGGGCGGGATCGCATTCATGAAGATTTTGCAATAAACCAGGCCGCCGAACATTGCGCCGAATCAGCGGCAAGGCTGATTACTGCTGGTTTTCCTGCTCGCTGAACAGGTCGCTGAACAGCATGCTCGACAGGTAGCGCTCGCCCGAATCGGGCAGGATTACGACGATGGTCTTACCCTGCATTTCTGGCTTTTCTGCCAGGCGCACGGCTGCTGCCATGGCCGCGCCACAGGAAATACCGCACAGAATGCCCTCCTCCTGCATCAGGCGAATGGCCATGGCCTTGGACTCTTCGTCGGTCACCGTCACGACCTGGTCGACAACCGACAAGTCGAGGTTTTTCGGCACAAAGCCGGCTCCGATGCCCTGGATCTTGTGCGGGCTTGGCTGGAGTTCTTCTCCGGCCAGGGTCTGGGTAATCAGTGGCGACGCGGCCGGTTCTACGGCCACCGAAGTGATCGCCTTGCCTTGGGTATGCTTGATGTACCGCGACACACCGGTGATGGTACCGCCGGTGCCAACGCCCGCGACCAGCACATCGACCGCGCCGTCGGTGTCGTTCCAGATTTCCGGACCGGTGGTTTTTTCGTGGATGGCCGGGTTGGCCGGGTTTTCGAACTGGCCCGGCAGGAAGAACTGGGCCGGGTCGGAGGCGACAATTTCGCTGGCCTTCTCGATGGCGCCCTTCATGCCCTTGGCCGGCTCGGTCAGCACCAGCTCGGCGCCCAGCGCCTTCAGCACCTTGCGGCGTTCCAGGCTCATCGACGCAGGCATGGTCAGCATCAGCTTGTAGCCACGGGCGGCGGCGACGAAGGCCAGGCCGATGCCGGTGTTGCCCGAAGTGGGCTCGACAATGGTCATGCCTGGCTTGAGCTTGCCGCTGCTTTCGGCCTCCCAGACCATGTTCGCGCCAATGCGGCACTTGACCGAGTAACCCGGGTTACGCCCTTCAATCTTGGCCAGGATAGTCACGCCGCGCGGGGCGATACGGTTGATCTGCACCAGCGGCGTATTGCCGATGGAGTGGGCATTGTCTGCAAAGATACGGCTCATGGCAGGGGTCCTTGGCATGAAAACAAGCAGGAAAGACCTCAAGGGTAAGCCTCGGCCAGTGGCCAGTAAAGCCTGTTCGAACTCGGCCGGCCCCGTTGCGGTCAACCAAACATCCCGCATTGGAGACCCGCTGATGAAAGCCCGTTACCGCTGGCCGTTGATCGGCCTGGGCAGCCTGGTGGCGCTGCTGGTGGCGCTGCACCTGGCCCTGCCCTACCTGGTGCGAGATTACCTGAATGACAAGCTTGCCGACATGGGCGACTACCGAGGCCAGATTACTGATGTAGACCTGGCCTGGTGGCGTGGCGCCTACAAGATCAACGGGCTGAAGATCGTCAAGACCACGGGCAAGGTGCCGGTGCCATTTCTGGATGCGCCGCTGATAGACCTGTCGGTCAGCTGGCACGCCTTGTGGTATGACCGCGCAGTGGTCGCCGAAGTGGTCTTCGACCGCCCTGAGCTCAACTTTGTCGATGGCGGCAACAAGCAGAATTCCCAGACCGGCCAAGGGACCGACTGGCGCCAGCAACTGGAAAAGCTTCTGCCCATCACCCTCAACGATGTGCGCATCGACAATGGCGTGCTCACTTTCCGCAACTTCAACTCCAAACCGCCGGTCGACCTCAAGGCCACCCGCCTGCAGGCAAACATTCGCAACCTCACCAACATCCGCGACGAAAAAGGCCGACGCGACGCCAGTTTCGACGGCACCGCGCTGATCGCCGGCGACGCCAAGGTGGAAAGCCGCGCCACGTTCGACCCGTTCAGCGACTTTGACGACTTCGAGTTTCGCCTGCGCGCTACCGGTATCCAGCTGCGCAGGTTGAATGATTTTGCCAGCGCCTATGGCAAGTTTGACTTCAACGCCGGGCACGGCGACGTGGTAATCGAGGCGCAGGCGGAGAATGGTCGGCTGAACGGCTACATCAAGCCACTGCTGCGCGATGTCGATGTGTTCGACTGGCAGCAGGACGTGCAGGAGAAAGACAAGGGCTTTTTCCGTTCAATCTGGGAAGCGGTGGTCGGGGCGACCGAAACGGTGCTGAAAAACCAGCCGAAAAACCAGTTCGCTACCCGGGTGGAACTCAGCGGCAGCGTGCACAAGCAGAACATCAGCGCCTTCGAGGCGTTTTTGCAGATTCTGCGCAACGGGTTTATCCAGGCGTTCAATGCACGTTATGAGCAACCGGCGCCGAAGTCTGACTGAGCGGGCGTGACGGGGCATTCAGGGACTGAATACCCGGTCTGCGTTTGCAGCTGCCTGGGCCCGCGTTATAGTCGGTAACAACTTATAAACACATGTGTCGCCTGTACTGGCCCTTTCGCGGGTAAACCCGCTCCTACAAGGGGATTGCGATCCCTGTGTAGGAGCGGGTTCACCCGCGATTAGGCCCGAGCAGGCTTACGGCAGAGGACAAACCCATGAAGTTCGAAGGCACCCGCGACTACGTCGCCACAGACGACCTGAAACTGGCAGTAAACGCGGCCATCACCCTCGAACGCCCGCTGCTGGTCAAGGGCGAACCTGGCACCGGCAAGACCATGCTCGCCGAGCAGCTGGCGGCTTCGTTCGGCGCGCGCCTGATTACCTGGCACATCAAGTCCACCACCAAGGCCCACCAAGGCCTCTACGAGTACGACGCAGTCAGCCGCCTGCGCGACTCGCAGCTGGGCGTGGACAAGGTCCACGATGTGCGCAACTACCTGAAAAAAGGCAAGCTGTGGGAAGCCTTCGAGGCTGAAGAGCGGGTCATCCTGCTGATCGACGAAATCGACAAGGCCGACATCGAGTTCCCCAACGACCTGCTGCAAGAGCTCGACAAGATGGAGTTCTACGTCTACGAAATCGACGAAACCATCAAGGCGAAGCAGCGGCCGATCATCATCATTACCTCCAACAACGAAAAAGAGCTGCCGGACGCCTTCCTGCGCCGCTGCTTCTTCCATTACATCGCCTTCCCCGACCGCGGCACCCTGCAGCAGATCGTCGACGTGCACTACCCGAACATCAGCCAGTCGCTGGTCAGCGAGGCGCTGGACGTGTTCTTCGACGTGCGCAAGGTGCCGGGCCTTAAGAAAAAGCCGTCAACCTCTGAACTGGTCGACTGGCTGAAGCTGCTGATGGCTGACCAGATCGGCGAGGCCGTGCTGCGCGAACGCGACCCGACCAAGGCTATCCCGCCGCTGGCCGGTGCGCTGGTGAAGAACGAGCAGGACGTACAACTGCTTGAGCGCCTGGCCTTCATGAGCCGGCGCGGCAACCGCTGACAGGAGCCGGGCCATGCTGCTCAACCTGTTCAATGAAATGCGCGCGGCCAAGGTGCCGGTGTCGGTGCGTGAACTGCTCGACCTGCATCACGCCCTGCAAAAGCGCGTGGTGTTCGCCGACATGGACGCGTTCTATTACCTCGCCCGTGCCATTCTGGTAAAGGACGAACGCCACTTCGACAAGTTCGACCGTGCCTTCGCTGCCTACTTCAAGGGCCTGGAAAACCTCGACCGGCACATCGAGGCCCTGATCCCGGAAGACTGGCTGCGCAAGGAGTTCGAGCGCTCGCTGACGGACGAAGAGCGCGCACAGATCCAGTCGCTGGGCGGCCTGGACAAGCTGATCGAGGCGTTCAAGAAACGCCTCGAAGAGCAGAAGGAACGCCACGCCGGCGGCAACAAGTGGATCGGCACCGGCGGCACCAGCCCGTTCGGCTCGGGCGGTTTCAACCCCGAGGGCATCCGCGTCGGCGAAGCCGGCAAGCGCCAGGGCAAGGCGGTGAAGGTGTGGGACCAGCGCGAGTACAAGAACCTCGACGACCAGGTCGAACTGGGCACGCGCAACATCAAGCTGGCATTGCGCCGGCTGCGCAAGTTCGCCCGTGAAGGCGCCGCCGAGGAGCTGGACATCGACGGTACCATCGACCACACCGCACGCGATGCCGGGCTGCTGAACATCCAGATGCGCCCCGAGCGGCGCAACACAGTGAAGCTGCTGTTGCTGTTCGACATCGGCGGCTCGATGGATGCCCACATCAAGGTCTGCGAAGAGCTGTTTTCGGCCTGCAAGACCGAGTTCAAGCACCTGGAGTATTACTACTTCCACAACTGCGTGTACGAGTCGGTGTGGAAGAACAACCTGCGCCGCACTTCGGAGCGCTATTCCACCTTCGACCTGCTGCACAAGTACGGCGACGACTACAAAGTGGTGTTCGTCGGCGATGCGGCCATGGCGCCCTACGAGATCACCCAGCCCGGTGGTAGCGTGGAGCACTGGAACGAAGAAGCCGGGTATGTGTGGATACAGCGCTTCATGGAGAAATTCAGGAAGATCATCTGGATCAACCCGTATCCGAAGCAGGCCTGGGACTACACCGCTTCGACCCACCTGGTGCGGGATTTGATCGAGGACAAGATGTACCCGCTGACCTTGCAAGGGTTGGAGGAAGGGATGCGTTACCTGTCCAAGTGACGTAACTGCGGGCTGCATACGAACTGGTTATCGTAGGCGCCCGTAGGGTTCAAATTGTTGACAGCGAAGCGACCTGATTTCTGTCACAATTACTGACCACGCCACGATTGAATGTCTTCCTGTAGGGGAGTAAGCAGCTTTCTAGCAACCGACTTGATGCGAATTTGAGCGCGCTCACCCTCAAACTGAATCATATTTCTCCAACTGTATAGCTGCCACTCCAGGCGCCGTCTTTGCTCCGGCGAAGGCGCTTGCAAGTGCGACTGAATTTTAGAATACATACCAACATGCAGCGAGCGCGCATCTTCAAATACTTGTCGACTAAAGGCAAATAGCCCCAGCGGCGTCTCGGCTCGCGGATTATGCCTCAACGTTTCAATATGATTAAGCACATTTGCCGCCTCAGCCGCTTCAATATGCAGAACATAATCCGGTGAGCGCTTAACAAGCCCCACAAGCTCGCCGGGGCTGGATTGGTTAAGTTTAACCTTTGTTTCATTCCAGGTGAGTTTTAGAGAACGCCCCCTTCCCGCCTTAATTTGACTGGGCACTCGAGTCTTGCCTGTCGGGTCTTTGTAGTTGACTGGATCAGCACCACAATATCCGTAACCGTTGATTCCCCCATCGCCAAAAGGGCTTGAAGAGTCTGACGATGTAAATCTCATCAGGGCAGGACTGTAAGAGCGTATCCCTGCGCCGAGCGGATAGCAACCCGATATTCTATCAATACGTTCGCCATCATACCCAAGCGCAGAATATTCAGTCAGCCGCGATGAAGAGTACCCATACGGTGTGTAATTCATGTGGACACCTTATCATTTTTTAGCCCACCCAAAATCAAGACGGGCTTACAAAACAAGCCTAACGGCCTCCACTCAACAGGATAGTTAGCGCCCCACATTAATCAACTAGCAGAATTACCAGGCACACGTAACCTGACCATTATTTAAGCGCTTGCGGCAACTGCAGCCAAGGGTAGGCTCAGATGACATCAGAACAACTACCGCGAGCTATAGCTCTAAACAAACTGTATCTGTGGGCTCTAGCGAATACGGAAGATGCAATAAGTTACCTGTCAAAGTGAGGGTGCCTGTGCCGGCCCTTTCGCGGGTGAACCCGCTCCTACAAGGGATTTCACAGGCCTAGACCGGCGCCGTCCTGTGTAGGAGCGGGTTCACCCGCGAATAGGCCAGCAGCCTTACAACCAACGTTCCAGGTAACGCTGCTGCTCCCGCCACGCCTCATCCTGCACCACCGCCCTGAACCGCACGGCAGCCCCCGGCATGCATTGCGCTAGCTGCGCCAACGCCAATGGCGTCAACGCCCCCAACCGCGGATAACCACCAATGGTCTGCCGGTCATTCAACAACACGATCGGCTGCCCATCCGGCGGCACCTGCACCGCACCCAGCGGAATCCCTTCGGAAATCATCGGCGCGCCCTGATAAACCAGCTGCGGCCCCAACAGGCGGATGCCCATGCGATCAGCCCGGGTGTCGAACGTCCAGTCACTGTTGAATGCCTTGAACAGGCTGGTACCGCTGAAATCACCGATCTGCGCGCCCATCACCAGGTCGAGCACGGGCTTTTGTGCGTACGCTGGACACAGCGCTTGCGGCACCTCGCGCAAGCTTGCCGAAGCACCTGCAAAAGCCAGCGCCTGGCCTTTACCAAGCGCAGCACCACGGCCATCGATACCGCCCAGGTCTTCGCGCACCACGGTGGCACAGCTACCCAGCACATCCTCGCCTTGAAACCCGCCTGGTGCCGCCAGGTACGCCCGCACGCCCTGCTTTGGCTGCTTGAGGGTCAACCGCTGCCCTTTACCCAGCGCAAAACTGCGCCAGGGCGCGACCGGCTGATCATCAACCCGCGCATCCAGGTCGGCACCCGCCAAGGCCAGCACACAGTCCTGTTCAGCCACCACGCAGAAACCACCCAGCGCCACCTCAACCACCGGCGCACCCAACGGGTTACCCAACAGCCAGTTGGCCCAGTGCATCGCCACCCAGTCCAGCGCCCCGCCCTGGGTCACGCCCAGGTGGCGCACGCCGAAGCGCCCGGCATCCTGCAACTGGCACAGCGGGGTACCGGCCTCGATCTGCAACTGCTTCATCCTTGCGCCTCCACATCACCGCCCAGGGCCAGGAATTCGCTGTGCGAAACCGCCACGAAACGCACTCGGTCACCCGGTTGCAGCAGGCTGTAGCCATCACGTTCACGGTCGAACAGCCGCACCGGGGTACGGCCGATCAGGTTCCAGCCGCCCGGCGATACTGCCGGATACGCTGCCGTCTGGCGCTCGGCAATGCCGACGCTGCCAGCCGCCACCCGCTTGCGCGGCGTGCTCAGGCGCGGGCTGGCCAGGCGTTCATCAACCAGGCCCATGAAGCCGAAACCGGGGGCGAAGCCCAGGGCAAACACGGGGTATTCGCGTTCGCTGTGCAGGTGGATTACCTCGGCCTCGCTCAACCCGCTGCGGGCGGCCAGCACCGGCAGTTCCGGGCCGACACTGGCGTCGTACCACACCGGGATCTCATGGCGGCGGCCGCCACTGCCAGTGTCTGGCTGCAAACCGTCCAACGCCCGGGCGATCAGCGCCCTCGCCTCGCCCGGCGGCAGGTCGAAGTGCACCATCAGCGTGGTGTAGGACGGCACCAGGTCCAGCAAGTGCTCGCCGAACACCGCGCGCAGGCGCTGGCTAGCGGCGAGCATCCACGGCATGTTGGCCTCGTCGATGCATTCGAACAGGCGCACCATCAGGCTGTCGATGGCTACCACTTCGATGCGCGGTTTCATCTCGCCTCCAGCGCATCGAGGGCCTGACGAATCTGCCGCACCGCGGCCACCGAACTGTCGTTGTCGCCATGCACGCACAGGGTGCTGGCCGCCAGTTTCAAGGCACTGCCATCGTCCGCCACCAGCGTGTCGCCACGGGCCAGTCGCACGGCCTGCTCCACCACCAGCGCCGGGTCGTGGTGCACCGCGCCGGGCAGCCGCCGCGACACCAGGTGGCCGCTGGCGGTATAGGCGCGGTCAGCGAACGCCTCGAACCACAGCGGCACACCGATTTCATCACCCAGCGCCTGGGCGGCGCGGTTGTCGGCAGTGGCCATCAGCATCAGCGGCAGGTTGCTGTCGTAGGCCGCTACAGCCTCCAGCACGGTACGCAGCTTGAGCGGGTCGGCCATCATGTCGTTGTACAGCGCGCCATGGGGTTTCACGTAGGCCACACGGCCACCCAGTACCTTGCAGATGCCATCCAGCGCACCGATCTGGTAGTGCAGCAGGTCGCGGATTTCTTCCGCGCTGCAGGCCATGGAGCGGCGGCCGAAGCCGACCAGGTCCGGGTAGGCCGGGTGCGCACCGATGGTTACCCCGTGTTCCAGCGCCAGCGCCACGGTGCGGCGCATGATGCCGGGGTCGCCAGCGTGGTAGCCGCAGGCAATGTTGGCGCAGTCGATGTAGGGCATGACCTCGGCATCCAGGCCCATGCGCCAGCTGCCGAAACTCTCGCCCATGTCGCAATTGAGTAGCAGGCGTTCCACCACGCGGCCTCCGTTGTTGTTCTCCATATGCCTACCTTACCGCGCCTGCAATTGTTTGCCGCGGGTTTCCGGCAGGCTTCGTAGCTGTTCGCCGTTAGGTTTTCCGCGCCTGTGAGATCGAGCGCCGCCCGCGCGGCGCATCGCGGATGAATCCGCTCCTACATTTGTTGCAACGTGCCAAACCTGTCAGGCCATGGTTGTCAGCCTTGGGGATCAGATCCAGATTGCATCCCAATGCGGATAGTCACCGATTCTGGTCACCAATCCGGCTCTCAATGGGTTGGCAATGATGTACCTGGCGGCCTTGACTACATCTTCTCCCCTGCGCAGAGCGCGGTCGTGATAACCGGCTTGCCAGACGGGGACCGTAAGGGTTCCAGACTTTCGCAAACTGTGGCTTGACCTCGCTTTGAAGCGGCGCATCAGTGTGCTCAGCGTTATCTCTTTCAGTTCGATCAGCCAATGTACGTGGTCAGGCATGACAACCCAGGCCAGTGAATGGCAGCTGTTCTCCTGCTCTGCCATGCGCAGATGGCGAATCACGATGCGGGCGCGCTGAAAATTGTCGAACAGCGGGTAGCGGTTCTGAGTGACGGTAGTGAGCATATAGAGTCTGCCTGGTTCTGAGCACCTGCCGCGGCGCAGCAGGCAGCCTTTCGGGCTGAGCCTGACGGTCATCCATGAGTTGTCGATTCCCGTCTCAGCTTAGAATTGCCTGCAATTGGTGCTCGGACGATAGGGTTTGCAAATGTGTCCCGAGCTCATGTCGTGCGCCAAAGCAGGCGACCATGGCGCAACAGGTTCGGCACGTTGCAACAAAAGTAGGAGCGGATTCATCCGCGATGCGCCGCGCGGGCGGCGCTCGATATCCCAGACACTGCAATGCTCAAGGCGAACGTCAGCGCCAGCTCTCTTTCACCACCCGGCGCCGCCCGCCGAGGATCACCCAGCCAATCCCCAGCAACAGGCTTTCGACCACAAACGCCAGCAAAAACCCAGCCCCAACACCCCAGCCAACCGCCTCGGGCACCAGCAGAATCTGGTAGCTGTAGGCGTTCAGGGTTTCTTCACGCAGCTGCGGGTCGGCCTGCACCAGCACATGCCAGGTGCGCTCGACCCATGACCCTTGCAGTGCCTGCCATTCGTTTTCCAGCAGTTCGTTGCGGATCATCAGGCTTTCGATGCTGTTGGCATCACTGTTGAACACCG
The DNA here is from genome assembly GCF_044900445.1 of Pseudomonas sp. NPDC089407. NCBI lineage: Bacteria > Pseudomonadati > Pseudomonadota > Gammaproteobacteria > Pseudomonadales > Pseudomonadaceae > Pseudomonas > Pseudomonas sp. NPDC089407. The sequence goes on along the minus strand of NZ_JBJDNB010000012.1, from coordinate 124,938 downwards.
GGTCATCACTGCTGCGATAGTGCTGCAGCAATGCCTGAAGGTCACCCTTGAAGAAGCGTTCGGCCGTTTGCCGGAAGCCATCCAGCGCCTCCCGCGACTCGAACAGGTGTGCCTCGACCCGCTGGCTGTAGTCCTTGACCAGCCCCGGGACCTGGATACCGGCCAACAGGCCGAAGGTGAACAGCAGCAACCGCAGGTAACTTCTGAACATGCAGCGTCCTTAGCTCTGGCCGTGCGCTGTGCACTCTCCGTGCCGCCACAAGGCCCATTGACCCGGCTCATAGCGATGCCAGGTCTCATTCTCGGTCAGGGCCTCGGTGGCAATCACCGTGACCACGTCGTTGGGGGTGGTTTCGGTATGAAAATCGACGATCAGGTCGACATCCTTCAAGCGCGCCGCACCAAACGGTGCACGTCGGGTAATGTGCACCAGCTTGGTCGAACAGAAGCAGAACAACCAGTCACCGTCGCTGAGCATGCAATTGAACACACCCTGGCCACGGTAGCCGGCACAGGCTTCGACCAGCACCGGCAGCAGCTGTTCCACCGGCACCGGCTCGGGGAGGGCACTGCGGATGCGGTTGAGCAGGTCGCAGAAGGCCGCTTCGCTGTCAGTGTCACCCACCGGCCGGTAGAAACTTGCCAGGCCCTTGAACTCGCCCAGCTGGCCGTTGTGCGCGAAGCACCAGTTGCGGCCCCACATTTCCCGCACGAACGGGTGGGTGTTGGACAGGCACACCTTGCCGACGTTGGCTTGGCGAATATGGCCTATGACCACTTCGCTTTTGATCGGGTAGCGCTGTACCAGGTTGGCCACTTCCGACTCGCTGCTGGCCGCCGGGTCCTGGAACAGGCGCAGGCCGCGCCCCTCGTAGAAACCGATACCCCAGCCGTCGCGGTGCGGGCCGGTACGGCCACCGCGTTGCATCAGGCCGGTGAAGCTGAAGACGATGTCGGTAGGGACGTTGGCACTCATGCCCAACAGTTCGCACATGGCTGGGTCTCCGCTTACAGACGGGGCTCGACCCGGCCATTGCCACGCGGGGCGGCTGGCGGCGGGTCGTCACGGTAACGGTCGCTGCGCTCGGCGGCCAGCGGCGCCTGGGTGCCGAGCTGGTCATCTTCGGCCAGCTGGCGCTGGGCGGCGGCATCAGCCTGCGCTCGGCGCTCGCGGGCGCGCTTTTCCAGCGGCCAGCGCAGCAGCACGAAGAGGAAATACACGGCGAAAGCGATCAAGCCGTACATGGCAAAGTCGGACACCGCGCGCCAGGCGTTGTTGCCGACCTTGAAGGCGACATCCAGGGCGGTGATGGCAATGGCGGGGGCAAAGCTTTCCTTGACCGGGTCGACGATGGTCGGGGTCAGCAGCAGCACCGCCAGCAGCACCCGCAGCGGTTCGCGCAGCCAGCGCCACATCCAGCCGGTGAGCTTGAAGCCCACCAGCAGGCAGCCCAAGGCCGCAACTGCGTACAGGCCCCAGGCGAAGGTGTAGTCGTTCTCGATCATGGTGTTCGTGCAAGCCAGGCAAAGAGTTGCCTATGATAAACACTTTTCCGGGCTGTAGGAGCGGGTTCACCCGCGAAGAGGCCAATACAGGCAACCCCAACCAAGAGACCCTCAATGCCAACCAAGCCCCAACCCCCGATTGCCCAAGCCGACCAGGCCGCCGACCCGTACGCCTGGCTGCAGCAACGCGACGCCCCCGAGGTACTCGCCTACCTGCAAGCCGAAAACGCCTACCAGGAAGCCTGCCTGGCCGACCAGGCCCCCCTGCGCGAGCAGCTGTTCGAAGAGATCAAGGGCCGCATCCAGGAAACCGACCTGTCGTTGCCATCACCCTGGGGCCCGTACCTGTACTACACCCGCACCACCGCCGGCGACGAATACCCGCGTCACTACCGCTGCCCGCGCCCGGCCGACGATTCCAACACCGTCGATGAAAGCCAGCAGCAGCTGCTGCTCGACCCCAACGCGCTGGCCAACGGCGGCTTCCTCTCGCTCGGCGCGTTCAACGTCAGCCCCGACCATCGCCTGCTGGCCTACAGCCTCGATACCTGTGGCGACGAGATCTACAGCCTGTACGTCAAAGACCTGGCCAGCGGCGACGTCACTGCCCTGCCCTTCGACGACTGCGACGGCAGCCTGACCTGGGCCAACGACAGCCAGACGCTGTTCTTCGCCGAACTGGACGACACCCACCGGCCATGGCGCCTGCGCCGCCATACCCTGGGCACTGACGGCGCGCAGACCGTGTTCGAAGAGCCCGACGGGCGCTTCTTCCTGCATTGCTACCGCACCAGCTCCGAGCGCCAGCTGGTGCTGCTGCTGAACAGCAAGACCACCAGCGAAGCCTGGGTGCTGGACGCGCAAACCCCGCAGGCGCCCTTCGTCTGCCTGGCGCCACGGGTCGAAGGCCACGAGTATTTCCCTGACCACGGCCAGCTCGACGGCGAGTGGCGCTGGTTCATCCGCACCAACCAGGACGGCATCAACTTCGCCCTGTACCACGCCCCGGTGGCGCCGGTGCCCAGCCGTGAACAGTGGCAAGTACTGGTGGCGCACCGTGACGCGATCATGCTCGAAGGCCTCAGCCTGAATGCCGGTGCGCTGACCCTGAGCCTGCGCGAAGGCGGCCTGCCGATCATCGAAGTGCGCCCGCAAGGCCTGCCGGCCTACCGCGTCGAGCTGCCAGATGCGGCCTACAGCTTGTATGTGCAAGACAGCCTGGAGTTCGCCAGCCCACGCCTGCGCCTGCGTTACGAAGCGCTCAACCGCCCTGCCCAGGTACGCCAGCTGGAACTGGCCACAGGCGCCCAGGCCGTGCTCAAGCAAACCCCGGTGCTGGGTGCGTTCGATGCCGACGACTATGTCAGCGAGCGCTTGTGGGCCACGGCCGCCGACGGCACCCAGGTGCCGATCAGCCTGGTACGGCGCCGCCAGGACCTGGGCCAGACCGTGCCGCTGTACCTGTATGGCTATGGCGCCTATGGCGAAAGCCTCGACCCGTGGTTCTCGCATGCGCGCCTGAGCCTGCTGGAGCGCGGCGTGGCCTTTGCCATCGCCCATGTGCGGGGTGGCGGTGAACTGGGCGAAGCGTGGTACCGCGCTGGCAAGCAAGCGCACAAACACAACACCTTCAGCGACTTCATCGCCTGTGCCGAGCACCTCATTGTCGAGGGCGTGACCGCCGCCGATCGGCTCGCGATCAGTGGTGGCAGCGCAGGCGGCCTGTTGATCGGCGCGGTGCTCAACCTGCGCCCCGAGCTGTTCCGCTGTGCGATTGCCGAAGTGCCGTTCGTCGACGTGCTCAACACCATGCTCGACCCCGAGCTGCCGCTGACCGTGACCGAGTACGACGAATGGGGCAACCCTCAGGAGCCGGAGGTGTACGAGCGGATCAAGGCGTACGCGCCGTATGAGAACGTGAAAGCGCAAGCCTACCCGGCCATGCTGGTGGTAGCGGGCTACAACGACAGCCGCGTGCAGTACTGGGAAGCGGCGAAGTGGGTGGCGCGGCTGCGTACGCGCAAGACTGACGGGAACTTGCTGCTGCTCAAGACCGAGATGGGCGCCGGGCATGGCGGGATGAGCGGGCGGTATCAGGGGTTGAAGGATGTGGCCCTTGAGTATGCGTTCGTGTTTGGCGAACTAGGTATTGCTTGAGATAGCTGGGGGCGCTTTGCGCCCCTTTCGCGACACAAGGCCGCTCCTACAAGGGAACGCGGTCTCCTGTAGGAGCGGCCTTGCGTCGCGATGGGCTGCAGAGCAGCCCCAAAATCCCACAGCCACCACAATTCTGTCAGTCAATCATCATCCACCGCCGGCTTCGCAGGCTCCGGCCGCAACCCCGGTAATGGCTGGTCCTTCGGCGGCCCCGGCACCGGCATCGGTGGCAACAACGGCGCCCCCGGCTGGCTGTCATACGCCTTGGGCGGCGCACTCGGGGTTATCTGCGGGTATGGCGTGGGTGTGGGTGTACCCGGCGCACCGGGCACCGGCGTGGTCAGCCGGGGTGGTGTGCTGGCGGCTTCGGCCATAGGTAGGCCAGCCAGCAACAGCACAGCGAGGATCGCGCGCGACATCAGCAACCTCCTGTCGGGAACCTTCCTACAGGCTACGCCTAAATCAAAGCTTTCGCCTGTCCGCCTGCCCTGCAAGCGCGCTAGACTCAATGGCATAACCGTCATCTGCCTGATCAGAACAAAGGAAACACCCCATGAGTTCCACCTCTTCCGCCGCCGCCACCGCGCGCCTGGACCGCATCCTTGCCGATGCCAAGCGCGACAAGGAAATGGGCTACCGCGACAAGGCCCTGAGAATGTACCCGCACGTGTGCGGCCGCTGCGCCCGCGAGTTCGCCGGCAAGCGCCTGAGCGAGCTGACCGTGCACCACCGTGACCACAACCACGACAACAACCCGCAGGATGGCTCCAACTGGGAGCTGCTGTGCCTGTACTGCCACGACAACGAGCACTCGCGCTACACCGACCAGCAATACTTCAGCGAAGGCTCCACCAGCACCCCGAGCATCGCCAAGGCCACCCACAACCCGTTTGCTGCGCTGGCCGGCATGCTGAAGAAAGACTGACCATCGATTCGCCCCCCGCTGCTACCGGGCAGCCCGTATAATCGCGCTTTTTTCGCGAAGGGCCCCGGTACGTGGCAAACAAACGATACAGCTGCATCGGCCTGTTCAACCCCAAATCGCCAGAAAACGTCGGCTCGGTGATGCGCGCCGCGGGCTGCTATGGCGTCAATTCGGTGTTTTACACCGGCAAACGGTACGAACGCGCGCGTGACTTTGTCACCGACACCAAGCGCGTGCACTACGATATCCCGCTGATCGGCATCGACGACCTGCAACGTATCATTCCGCTGGGCTGTACGCCGGTGGCGGTGGAGCTGGTGGAAGGGGCGCGGCCATTGCCGGAATATACCCACCCGGACCGGGCCATCTACATCTTCGGGCCGGAGGATGGTTCGCTGAGCGAAGAGGTGCGGGGGTGGTGTGAAGAAACCATCTACATACCGACCGAGGGTTGCATGAACCTGGCGGCGACGGTGAATGTGGTGCTGTATGACCGGATGGCCAAGGGGCTGAATACCCGGTCGGGGCCCAAGTTCAAGTAATAAAAAGGCCGCCACTGTGTTTGCAGGGCCGGCCTATTCGCGGCGGTTCGACGCCTCGATGAACCCGCTCCTACAGGGGCAGTGTGGACCCTTGTAGGAGCGGGTTTATCGAGGCGTCGAACCGCCGCGAAAGGGCCAGCCCTGCAAACACAAGGCGGCCAGGTGCCGAACTCCGTCAGAACAGCACCGGTCTTGCTCAGATCACGAAGCGTTGATCCAGATGGTCTTCAGCTCCGTGTACTGGTCGTGGGCCCAGATGGACTTGTCGCGCCCACCAAAGCCAGACTCTTTGTAGCCACCGAACGGCGTGCTCACATCACCTTCGCCGAAGCAGTTGACCGTGACCACGCCGGCACGGATTTCACGCGACAGGCGCAGCGCATTGCGCAGGCTGCCGGTGTAGGCCGAAGCCGCCAGGCCGTAGACGGTGTCGTTGGCCAGCTCGATCGCCTCGTCGATGGTTTCGAAGCTGGTTACGCTCAGCACCGGGCCAAAGATTTCCTCGACGAACAGCTTGTTGTCGCGGCCAACGTTGTCGACGATGGTCGGCTGCACGAATACGCCTTCTTCGGTTTCGCCGCCCTGAACGATGCTGAGTTTCTGCTCGGCAGCGTATTCCAGGTACGACTTCACCTTTTCGAAGTGCGACTTGCTGACCATGGCGCCCAGGCGGTTGTCGGGGTCGAGCGGGTCGCCCAGTTTCCAGTCTTTCAGGTGCTTGGCGATCAGGCCCAGCAGTTCGTCTTTCACGTCCTTGTGCACGATCAGGCGCGACGAGGCGGAGCAGTTCTCACCCATGTTCCAGAACGCACCGGCGGTGACGAACTGCGCTACTTCGTCGAGGTCTTCGCAGTCGTTCATGACCACGGCCGGGTTCTTGCCACCCAGCTCCAGGACGATGCGCTTGAGGTTGGACTCGGCCGCGTATTTCAGGAACAGCCGGCCGGTGTCGGTGGAGCCGGTGAAGCTGACCATCGGGATGTCCATGTGGCGGCCAATGGCCTCGCCCACTTCGCGGCCACCGCCAGGCACCAGGTTGAACACGCCAGCCGGAATGCCCGCCTCGTGGGCCAGTTCGGCCACGCGCAGGGCGCTGAGGGTGGTTTCCTTGGCCGGCTTGACCACGATCGAGCAACCGGCGGCCAGCGACGGGGCAATCTTCCAGGCCAGCATCAGCAGCGGGAAGTTCCATGGCAGCACCAGGCCGACCACGCCGATGGCTTCACGCACCACCATGGTCACGGCAGCGTTGCCGGTCGGCGCGGTGGCGTCGTAGATCTTGTCGATCAGCTCGGCGTGCCAGCGGAGGGTGTGGATGGTTTCCGGCACGTCGACGGTCTGGCACTCGCTGACCGGCTTGCCGCTGTCCAGCGCTTCCAGCACCGCCAGCTCGTGGGCGTTGTCTTCCAGCAGCTGGGCGAACTTCTGCAGCACGTGCTTGCGGTCGTTGGGCTGCATCTTCGACCAGGTGCCTTCTTCGAACACGCGCTTGGCTGCGGCCACGGCCACGTTGACGTCGTTGACGTCACAGGCAGCGACCTCGGCCAGTTGTTTGCCGGTAGCCGGGTTGGTGGTGACGAAGGTGCGGCCGGAGATGGCGTCGCGGAATTCACCGTCGATGAACGCCTGGGTGCGCAGTTGCAGTTCGGCGGCGATGGCCGCGTATTGTTCCTTGCTCAGCAATTCAGCCATTTTTCCGGCCTCCTTATTTGATCTGGGCGATGGTGGCTTTCAGCTCGGTGACCACGCGCTTGAGTGCTTGCTTCTCGGCGTCATCCAGGTCGTACAGCGGCTTGCGCACGCCACCGGTCTTCAGGCCGTTCAGGGCCACGCCGTTCTTGATCGCCTGGACGAACTTGCCACCTTCGAGGAAGTCCATCAGCGGCATCATGGCGCTCATGATCTTGCGGCCTTTGTCGAAGTTCTTCTCGATCACGCAAGCCTCATACAGGGCTACGTGCTCGCGCGGGATGAAGTTGGAGCCGGCGCAAACCCAGCTCTGGGCGCCCCAGGCGAAGAACTCCAGGGCTTGGTCGTCCCAGCCGCACGACAGCTGGATGTTCGGGCGCTGGATGGCCAGGCGGTGCAGCTGGGCCATGTCGCCGGAGCTTTCCTTGATGGCAACGATGTTCTTCACGTCGGCAACGGCGTCGAAGAACGCCTCGCCCATGCTCACGCTCATGCGGCCCGGGTAGTTGTAGAGCATGATCGGCAGGCCGGCGGCGGCGTCGACCGCTTTGACGTGCAGGGCGATTTCCTGCTGGGTCGGCAGCGCGTACGGCGGGGTGCCGACAAGCAGTGCGTCAGCCTTGATTTCCTTTGCATGCTGGGCGAACGCCACGGCATCTTCGGTGCGAATACCACCGGTGCCGACGATCAGCGGCAGGCGGCCGTTGAGCACATCCTTGGCCTGGGCGGCCAGCTCGATGCGTTCCTGGGTGGTGTGGGCGTAGTACTCGCCGGTGGAGCCGCCAATGATGACGCCGTGGATCTTCGACTCGACCAGGTATTCGAGGACCTCGGCGAATGCCGCCTTGTCGATCGAGCCGTCTGCAGCCAGCGGAGTGATTGCCGGGGTGTAGATGCCTTGGAATTTCACGGTAGGTTCTCCAGTGCGTTGCTCAGTGTGGTAAAGCCCGCAGCGGCGTCGCTGCGGTGGGTTGTTTGGGTTCAGCTCAGCGATGCCGCTTGCTGCAGGTTCAGCGAACGGGTTTCCGGGGCCAGCGCGACCGAGAAGGCCAGGCCGACGAAGGTCACGGCGGCGGCGGCATACATGGTCGCGCCGATGCCGTAGCTATCCAGGGCGATGGGCACCAGCCAGGTGCCGACGGCTGCGCCGATACGCGACATCGAGGTGCCCACGCCCACCGCGCCAGCGCGGATTTCGGTGGGGAACAGTTCGTTGGGGTAGACCAGCTGCAGCACTTGGGCACCGCCGATGAACAGCGCGTAGGCGCCGAACAGGGCGAGGATGAGCATCTCGTTGCCGTGGCTGAAGGCGCCCAGGCCCAGCAGTGCCAGCCCCGACCAGAAGAAGCTGTGCAGCAGTGTGGTGCGCCGGCCGATGGTATTCAGCAAGCGGGTGCCGATGATGCAGCCGACCACGAACAGGCAGGTGATGGCGACCGAACCGATCGCTGCCCAGTCCCCTTTCAGGTTGAGCGCACCCAACACCTTCGGCGCGAAAGCGTAGACGGCGAACACCGGGATCACCGAACAGGTCCAGAACAGGGTGACGAACAGCATGCGTTTGCCGTAGCCGGAGTGCAGCAGGCTAAGGAACGACAGCTTGCGCGACTTGGGCTCTTCCGGCAGGTTGCTGAGCGAGAAGCCATTACCGTACACGCGCTTGATCACCTGCTCGGCCTCTGCCGAACGGCCTTTGCTGATCAGCCAGCGTGGCGATTCGGGGGTGCCCAGGCGGATGGCGAACAGCAGCGCGCCAATCACCGCGGCACTGGCCAGCACCAGGCGCCAGGCCTCGTCACCGCCGTGGCGCAGGATGGCCTCACCGACCATGTAGGCAGTGGCCGCACCGGCGAACCACAGCACGGTCAGGGTGGCCAGGCGTGGCCCACGGTTCTTCTTGGGCAGGAACTCCACCAGCAGCGAAGTGGCCACCGGGTATTCGATGCCCACGGCAATGCCGATGGCAAAACGCAGCAGGAACAGGGCCAGCGCCGACTCCACCCAGAACTGCGCCAGCGAGGCCAGAATAAACAGGGTCGGGCCGACGAAGAACACGCGCTTGCGGCCGAAACGGTCGGTCAGCCAACCGCCGAAGAAGCCACCGAAGAAAATCCCGATCAGCGCCGAGGCGGCAATCATGCCCTGCCAGAAACTGGTCAGGCTCAGGCCCGCGGACATCTGCACCATGGCCACGCCGATGATACTCAGTACATAGCCGTCGACGAACGAGCCGCCACCGGAACGCAGGGTCAGCAACTGGTGAAAGTTGTTGATCGGTACTTCTTCAATCGAAACATTAGGACTTGTCATTATTGTTCCTGCCACTTCTGCTACATGCACAAATTCAAGGCGAGCGTGCCCGCGAAACTGAAAACACTGTTCAGCCCCGGGTACCCGGTATTGGCTACCGGCCGTCAATTTCGGGCTGAGTGAGCCCGTGCCGGCGTTATCGACGCCGACCTGTCTGTTCTAAGCCTATCGCCTGCTATCGATCAGCTTTCTTTGCCAGCGCGGAACTGCCCCCACATCAGGTTGGCGTTCAGGCCCAGGGAAACCAGGGGCTGCGGCGGGTTTGCGCAAGGCCCGGGGGCATTGAGCAGGAATTCGATCAGTTCGTTCTTGTCACCGGCCAGCCAGTCGGCCAGCAACTTGCCGGTGACGGTGCCCCGGGTAACGCCCAAGCCGTTGCAGCACAGTGCGCCGACGACATTGGGCGCCAACTTGCCAAAGAAGCCCATGTGGTTGCGCGACAATGCCAGTGCGCCGCCCCAGGTGTATTCGAAGTTCACTTCAGGCAACATCGGGAAACGCCGGGCGAACGATTCGCGGTGGCGCTCGACAAAGCGCTCGAGGTACTTGCGGTTGCTGCGCCCGTCGGGGTTGTAGCTGAAACTGTTGCGGATCAGCAGGCGGTTGTCGACGGTGCGGCGCAGGGTGGTGCCGAACGGGTCGGCGGGGATCACACCCCAGTACGGTTTGCCTCCCAGGCGTGCCTGCTCTTCTTCGGTCAGCGGGCGGGTGATACTGCCGTAGGTGAACACTGGCAGCATGCGGCCCTTGAGGAAGCCGAAGCTCATGCCAAAGGCATTGGTCGTGAGCACCAGCTTGTCGGCGGTAATCGAACCATTGGCGTGGCGCAGCACGACCTTGTGACCGTAATCGACGTCGGTGATCGGCGTGTGCTCGTACAGCGAAACATTGCTCGGCAGGCTGTCGGCCAGGCCTTTGACCAGTGCCGAGGGTTGCAGCAAGGCGGTGCCAGGGGTGAACAGGCCCTTGCGGTAGAAGTGCGTGCCGATATGGTCAGGCAGATCGCGGCGTTCGATCACTTCGCAAGGCTGGCCAAGCTTGTCCAGGCCACGACGATAGGCATCCAGCACGGCAATGCCTCGGTCTTCGATGGCCGCCTGGTATTTGCCGCAGTGGCGGAACTGGCACTCGATGTCGTAGCGCTCGATCAATTCCTTGAGGTACGACTGGCCGCCCAGGTTGAGCTTGAGCACGGTCTTGGCGATGTCGATGTCGCCAATGTAGTCCTCGGCGCCGATGTCATGCGGCAGGTCGATGGCAAAGCCGGCGTTGCGCCCAGAAGTGCCAAAGCCGACCTCCTGCGCCTCGATCAGCACGATTTCGTCATCCGGAAAGTTCGTTGCCAGCTGCCGCGCAGCGGCCAGGCCGGTAAAGCCGGCGCCGACCACTGCCCAACGCGCCTGGCTGTGACCACTGTGGGCCGGCCTTGGCGTGCGGGGTTTGCTCAGGTGATACCAGCCACAGCTGGCATCATCGGCAGGTAACGAACTTATTCTTGTCATGTCACTAACCTGGATCTTGTTGTTTGACGAGTGGTCAGCACCGGTGGCCCGACCGGGGTATTTCATATCTGGATCGGTACATCCAGCCCTTGCGGGGCGGCATATTCGGCCATGCGCCGGCGCGACAGCTCCATGTGTTCACGGGCCAGCTGGCCAGCAGTCGGCGCATCACGGCGCTCGATGGCCTCGATCATCTGTTCGTGCTGCTCACAGGCGATCTCGAGGTCCCGCTGCATGTCGTCGGTGGTCGGGTGGCGGTAGAAAATCTTGCCCAGGCGGGTATGGTCGATCAGCAGCCGACGCAGGCTTGGCATCAGGTAATCGTTGTGCGCCATCTTGCCGATTTCCAGGTGGAAGGCGTCGTTGTAGAGCACGCGGTTTTCCACGTCGCGCTCTTCGATGGCCTGGCGGAATTTAGCCTGGATAGCCTTTAGCACTTCGACTTCATCGGCACTGGCGTAGGTGGCGGCCAGCTGGGTGGTGGCCACGTAGATGAGCGGCGCGGCCACGTAGAAGCTGTGCAGCGACTCGTGGTTCATGGCGGCGACACGTGGCGCGCGGTTGGCTTCCAGTTCGATGTAGCCTTCAGCGGCGATCTGGCGCAGCAGCTCACGGACCGGGGGGCGCGACAGGCCAAATTCGTCGCACAGGGCCAGTTCGTCCACCACCGCGCCCGGGGCCAGTTCCATGCTGAGAATCCGGCGGCGCAGTGCTTCGGCAAGGACGGCTTTGCGGTCCTGCGGCACTTCAGCGGTGAGTGGTTGAACACTGGCTTTCATGGCGGCCTTCTTTGTTGTCATAGCGCTATGTCTACTATTTGTATAACGACTATATGGCACTGTTAGACAATGTGTCTACAGCATTTTCGATGAACGGTGAAATCTGCCTGGGCCTTTGTTTTAGGGGGTTCCGCAGGGATCAGGGGTGGAATTAAACACCCTGGTGGCTGCATTGCCAAACCGGACAGGTAATTATCCGGATCAGACAAATCGACAGATTTTTAGCGCTTATACGACCGAGCGCCGCCCGCGCGGCGCATCGCGGATAAATCCGCTCCTACATTTGTTGCAACGTGCCGAACCTGTGACGCCATGGTCGTCAGCCTTGGTGCAGGTCTTGAGTCTTGCAAGCCGGCTGACAACCATGGCCTCACAGGCATGGCCACGTTGCAACAAATGTAGGAGCGGATTTATCCGCGATGCGCCGCGCGGGCGGCGCTCGATTTCAAAAGCAGCAAAAAGCGTTCGTCGTACCAGGCAATCAAGCAGCAGCCAAAGCCTCCCGCCGCGCATGCCGCCTGCTGGTAATCACCCCCAGCGCCAGGATCACCAGCGCCAGCGCCAGGGTCAGTGACACCTCCATACGGTGCTTGGGCATGACGAACATCGTACCCAGGGCAAAGATGATGAAACCGATCACTGCATAGGTCAGCCACGGGTACAGCCACATCTTGAAGGCAATGTCGACGTTCTGCCGCTGCAGGATGGCGCGCATGCGCAATTGCGAGAAGGCAATCGCCAGGTACACCAGCAAGGCAATCGACCCGGAACTGGCCAGCAGGAAGGCAAACACCTCGGCCGGGGCGAAGTAGTTGACGATGGTTGCCAGCATGCCGATCAGCGTGCTGCCGATCACCGCCGCACGCGGCACACCTACCTTGGAGGTGCGCTGGATAAAGCCCGGCGCATCACCACGCTTGCTCAGCGAATAGAACATCCGCGACGAGATGTAGATCGACGAGTTCAGGCAACTGGCCACCGCCACCAGCACCACGATGTCTACCAGCAGCTTGGCGTAGGGAATGTGCATGATTTCCAACGCGCGCTGGTAGGAGCCCTGCACCGGCAGCAGCGGGTCGTTCCACGGCACCACCGAAATGATCACGAAGATCGACAGCAGGTAGAACACGCTGATGCGCCAGATCACCGAACGAGTGGCCTTGGCGATGTTGCGCGCCGGGTCTTTCGACTCGGAGGCGGCGATGGTCACCGCTTCGGTGCCCAGGTAGCTGAACATGGTGGTGAGCAAGGCGCCGATGATCGCCGTCCAGCCATTGGGCATAAAGCCACCCTGCTGATCCAGCAGCAGTGGCAGGCCACTGACTTCACGACCCGGCAGCACCCCGGCCAACGCGGCTGCGCCCAAGGCGATGAAGGCAACGATGGCGATGACCTTGAGCATGGCGAACCAGAACTCGAACTCGCCGTACTTGGCCACGCTGAACAGGTTGGTAGCGGTCAGCAACACGGTCATGCTCAGGGCGAAGAACCAGGCATCGATATGCGGGAACCAGTTGTTGAGTACTACGCCAGCGGCGATGGCTTCGATGGGTATGACCAGCACCCAGAACCACCAGTACAGCCAGCCGATGGTAAAGCCGGCCCAGCGGCCAATGGCGCGGTCGGCGTAGGTGGAGAACGAGCCGGTATCGGGGCTGGCGACCGCCATTTCCCCAAGCATGCGCATCACCAGCACCACCAGCGCACCTGCCAGTGTGTAGGCGACGATGGCCGAAGGGCCGGCCGCCGCGATGGCATGCCCGGAGCCGATGAACAACCCGGCACCGATTACCCCGGCGATGGACAGCATGGTCACATGGCGTTGCTTGAAGCCTTGCGCCAGCTGATTGCCGGCGCCACTCGCGCTTGTCATTGTCATCCTGATCCCTGCTTTTGTTTTCTTTGTGGGGGGACGTGAAGCTCCTGGATCGAAACCCAGCGTGGATGAGCTTCGCGCCCGGTCACGGTACGCCAGCGAGGGGGCAGTCAAGATGCCTGGATTCGCCACGGACTTGACCATAGATGACATCGGCATCGCTGAAAGATGCATGACAGAGCCCTGAAGGCGATATCAGTTGCCGCTGGGCGACTCGAATGAACGCGGGCGGCGCGCTGCGGGTCAGCTGATTACATTTCACATGGAGGGGTTGTCATGCTCGATATCCATTCCGCTGCGTCGTCGCAGCATAATGTCCGTGGTCTGGAACGGGTCAGCTCGCTGGCCGGCGGGGCGCTGATGGTCAGCAAGGGGCTGCGCCACGGCGGCCTGGTCGGTTTGTTGCAGATGGTGGTGGGTGGCCTGGCGGTGGCGCGTGGGGTCAGCGGGCATTGCTCGACCAAAGCCTGGTGGCAGCGGCATCGGCAGGAGTATCACCGGTTGCGTTCGGATATCGAACGCAGTGCGGCGGAGTTGGAGGCCTTGAAGGCCAGTGCCAACGCAGCTACCGAGGGGGTGACCGTGACCGGCAAGGATCCGCTGGCTGGCAGCTGATTAATGCATTGCCTGTGCTGGCCCTATCGCCGGCAGGCCTGCTCTCATAGAACAAACTCTAACTTATTGATTTGGTGAAACTTGTGGGAGCGGGCTTGTCCCGCGAACACCGGCAAAGCCGGTGCCAGACACCGCGTTGCCTGCTTCGCGGGACAAGCTCGCTCCCACAATGGCCATTGTTCTCTGCGAGACAGCGCAGCCCGGAAGGGCTGGGTGATCTCCCACAGGGCGCTCATGGCTGCAGGGATACGACTGGCCAGTGCCGGCCTCTTCGCGGGTGAACCCGCTCCTACAACAGGCGGTGATTGCCCTGCAGGAGCGGGTTTACCCGCGAAGAGGCCAGCACAGCCGATAGAGATGCCTAGCGCAACGCCTTGCTCTGCAACACCTCGGACTGCCGGCCCAGCACATTCTCGCTGATCTGCACAAACTCTTCGGTGCTGACGCTCGGCAGGCGCATCAGCCCGCGCACCACATCGTCCAGCGAGCGCTTGGCCTGGGTGTGGATGCGGATTTCCTTGTCCAACGCTTGCAGCAGCATCACCCCGCGGGCCACCTGGGCTGGGCTTGCGTGCTCGCCCTTGAGCCGGGTGACCTTGGCGCCCTGCTTGCTCAGGCGCGCCTGCCAGGCCTGGTAGCGGTCATCGCTCACCCCGCCTGAACGGCGCAGCAACTCACTGGCGTAATAGTCGGTCAGGCTCTCCACTAGCCAGTCACTGCCGTCACGCCCATGAATCTGTGCAAACAACTGCACCACCTCACGCAGCAACGGGCTGCTGCCGTTCTCGCTGACCATTGGCCGGGCACTGTGCAGGTACAACGAGCCCTGCGCCGCCATCGCCCCGCGCCACATGCCGTCACGTGCGCCCACCAGCAAAAGCTTCGGCGGGTTGCGCGGGAACACCGCCTGCAGCTGCGGCCAGACGAAGGTAAGCAAGGTCAGGCTGTCCATGCGCCGCATGCCCTGCCCCACCGGTGCGGCCACGGTCACTTCGGTATTGCCCAGGCGGGCGCGGCGGCTGCCCAGATCACCCGCGAGCATCCAGCCAGTCGGCCGGTCGAACAGGCGCGATACATTGTCGATGCGGAACTTGTCCTTGCCGACGCGCGGCCAGGAGGTCTCGATGCTCTTCCAGCCCTCAGGCAGGTCGAATGCCAGGCGCGCCACCAGCTCGGTCCCATCCTGCTGGTCGAGGCGCGCAGGCGGTACCAACTGGTCACCCAGGAACAACGCCCAGTGCGGGGTGATACGCGACGAAAACGCGCCGCTGGCAAGCTTCTGGTCCAGCAGCACGCGGTAGCTGAGGCTGGTCTTGCCGGCCGCAGGCTGCCATACCCCGCGCTGACCTTTCAGTTGCCATTGGCCATCGGCCTGGAAGCCGCTGTAGGCCCCGGCCTTGCCCAGGTCGAAGTCAAGGCTGCGCACCGCGCTGCCTTCAGCCAAGGTCAGGCGAACCTCCGCCTGACCGCTGGCAGGCAGCAGGCGTACTTCGTAGTCGAGGTTGACCTTTTTCGCCCAAGCGGGCGCGCTGGCCATCAGGCCCAACAGCATTAACAGCTGGCAACGCATACAGAAACTCCTTGTTTCCCCTTGGCAGCGGGCCGCGCCGGTCAGCTGGCGCGGAAGATCAGGTGGTCTTCCCAGTCGTCTTCGTGCACATCCTGCTCCCTGAGCATACGCCCCGCCTGGGAAATGCGCTGTTCATGGACCTGCTGGCGATCGCCGCAGACCAGGTGGTGCCAGGCGGGCAGGTCCTTGCCCTCACTGACCAGGCGGTAACCGCAGGTGCTCGGCAGCCAGGTGAACTGGTCAGCCTTGCCTGGGGTGAGCTGGATGCAGTCTGGCACCTGGGCGAAGCGGTTGGGGTAATCGCTGCACTGGCAGGTTTGCAGGTCCAGCAGCTTGCAGGCAATGCGCGTGTAGTAAACGCTGTTGTCGTCCTCGTCCTCGAGTTTTTGCAGGCAGCACAGGCCGCAGCCGTCGCACAGCGACTCCCACTCTTGCGGGTTGAGTTGTTCGAGGGTCTTGCGCCGCCAGAACGGCGCGTTTTCAGCGATCATTACACGGGTTTCCTGCATGGAGTCAGCTACTAGCTTCAAGCTGTAAGCTTCAAGCAAAGGCAGCGCATACGGCTTTTCTCTTGGGGCTTGCAGCTTGCAACTTGAAGCTGGGGGCCATGGCGGCGCCAGTCTAGGGCCTGGGCTTCGGCAAAGCCAGACCGCTTGTCAGTCACGACGGGACGCAGTAGCGTGGGCGTTTCCCGTCCTTTTGCAGGAGCCGCCATGAGCGCCAACCCCCGCGTTGCCGATTACGCCATCAACGAGCAGTTCATCAACCGCTGGTCGCCACGCGCCTTCACTGCCGAGCCGATCAGTGAAGAAACCCTGCTGAGCTTCCTGGAAGCCGCCCGCTGGGCACCGTCGGCGTACAACTCGCAGCCTTGGCGCTTCCTGTATGCCCGCCGTGACACGCCAAGCTGGGAGCGTTACCTGAGCCTGCTGGTACCGTTCAACCGCAGCTGGGCGCAACAGGCGTCGGCGCTGGTGCTGGTGATTTCCAAGACCACCTTCGCCGCCCCGGGTGCTACCGAAGAAAAACCGGCGCTGTGGCACACCTTCGACACCGGTTCCGCCTGGGGGCACTTGGCCCTGCAGGCCAGCATCAGTGGCTGGCATACCCATGGCATGGCCGGTTTCGACCAGGAGGTGGCCCGCCTGGAACTGAAGATTCCGGAAGGCTATGTGCTGCATGCCATGGTGGCGATCGGCAAGCTGGGGGACAAGGCCAGCCTGGACGAAGCGCTGCAGTCGCGTGAAGTGCCTAGCCCGCGCAAGCCGCTGAGTGAGCTGGCGGCTGAGGGTGATTTCAGTCTGTAAGCCCTTTGTTGGTTTTGCTGGCCTCATCGCCGGCAAGCCAGCTCCCACAGGGATCTGCACAGCCTTCAGGTTCCGTGGGCTACCTGTGCTGGCCTCTTCGCGGGCTTGCCCGCTCCCACAGGTCTGGCACAGGTCGCAAGGGCTATGCGGTACCTGTGGGAGCTGGCTTGCCGGCGATAGGGCCGGTACAGGCATTACAAATCAATAGCCCCGAGCGAAATCGACTTCGCCACGCATCCCCTGCCCGGCCGCATAAGCCCGTACATTCTCGACAAACAACCGCACCATCGCCGCCGGCGAGGTGGGCGCCGAGCTGTGCCCGGTCAGCAGCAAGCCCCAGGCTGTCCAGAACGGGTGCTGCTTGGGCAGCGGCTCCTGGCGGCACACATCGATCACCGCCCCGGCCAGGTGGCCCTCTTTCAGCGCCTCTACCAGGTCAGCATCCACCACCGCCGCGCCACGCCCGGCATTGATGAACAGCGCCGTGGGCTGGAAGCACTTGAACAGTGCAGCGTCGTACAGGTCGTGGGTGGCAGGGGTATCGGGCAGCAGGTTGAGCACGTAGTCGACCTGGCCAACCAGGCGCGGCAGGTCGGCCAGCGCCGCCACTTCGACGAACGGTGCCTGTTCGCGGGCGCTGCTGGCAACCCCGTATAGCGCCACGCCAAACGGCTGCAGGAACTCGGCGACGCGCTGGCCGATGTCACCGGTGCCCACGATCAGCACCTTGCGCCCTTCCAGGGTACGCCCCGGGCGGTCGTCCCAGCGCCGCTCGACCTGGCTGACCAGGCGCGACAGCACCTCGCGCTCATGGCCCAGCAGGTAGGTGAGCATGTATTCAGCCATCACCTGGCCAAAGATACCCACCGCACGGGTCAGGCGGTAATCACGCGGCAGGCCATCGGCCAGCAACGGCGTGATGCCGGCCCAGGTCGACTGTATCCACTCGGGCTTGTGGCCTTGGCGCAGCAAGCTCGCCAGTAGGTCTGGCTGGCCCAGCCACACCGGGCACTGGGGTGCCTGGCGGGCCAGTTCGGCCGAGTCGCCACTGGTCAGGATTACCACTTCAGGCGCGGCTGCGCGCAACAGCTCGGCGTAGCGGGCATGGTCATGCTCGGCAATCAATACGCGCATGATCAGACCGGGTCGTTACGGCGCAGCAGCTCTTCGGGCAGGTGCTCGATGTATTCGTCTTCAAGCGGCGGCATCTGCAGGTGGTAGCCCTGATTGTCGAGGTTTTCCAGCACCTTGGTGATGTCCTCGCGGGCCAGCTTGCGCTCGGGGCTGAGCACCAGGTCGAACGCGTGCATGGGGGTGCCGAAGGCCGGCAGCAAGCCTTCGGGCACGCGTTCCAGGCCGTCGGCCTTGAGCACGTACAGGTACATTTCGTTCTTGCGTGGGCTCTTGTAGATCGAGCAAATGCGTTTCATCGGGTCTCTCCGGCACCTGCCAGGTTATCCAGCAGGGCCTGGCCCATGCGCTCACGGCGCCAGCCGCGTAGCGAATCGGGCAGTTGATAGGGGCCATTGGGGTAGCCGCTCTTGAGCAGCGCCTCCAGGGCTTTCTTGCGCAGCATCAGCTCAGGGGCAATACCCAGGCGCTCGCCTTCAGCCTGGCCGATGGCGCGCAGCTGCTTGAGGATGCCGGCGGCCTCGATCGGCAGCGGCTCGGGCAATGGCGCTGGCCACTGCTCAGCCGGCAGACTGGCGGCGCGCTTGATCAGCTGGACCAGGAACTCACCGTCCTGACGAATGGTGCGCGGGTGCATCTCGTCGATCTTGGCCAATGCCGACAGGTTGTTCGGCTGGCTCTTGGCCATGGGCCACAGCGAGTGCTCCTTGAGGATGCGGTTACGCGGCACATCGCGGCTACGCGCTTCACGCTCGCGCCAGGCGCACAGCTCGCGCAGTACGGCCAGTTGCTGCGGGGCCAGCTTCCAGGCCAGCTTGACGTCACGGTACAGGCTTTCGGGCTCGACTTCGCGGCGCAGGGCGGCCACCAGCTCGGCACCGTCCTCCAGCACCCAAGCGTACTTGTCGTCACTCAGGCGCGGGTGCAACACGGTGAACAACTCGGCGAGGTGCACGGCATCTTCGGCAGCGTAGCTGACTTGGGTTTCCGACAGCGGGCGCTGCAACCAGTCGGAGCGGGTTTCGCCCTTGGGCAGCTCGATGCCCAGCACTTCCTGTACCAGGCGCGAATAGCCCATGGAGAAGCCCAGGTTCAGGTAACCGGCGGCCAGCTGGGTGTCGAACAGCGGCTGGGGCAGCTTGCCGGTCAGGCGCAGCAGCACCTCGAGGTCTTCGCTGCAGGCGTGCAGAACCTTGACCACGCTGCTGTCTTCGAGCAGATCGGCCAAGGGTTGCCAGTTGCCGATCGACAGCGGGTCGATCAGGAACGCCCGTTGGCCGTCGCCGATCTGGATCAGCCCGGCTTTCGGGTAAAAGGTGTCGACCCGCATGAATTCGGTATCGACGGCGACAAAGGGCAGCTGATGCCAGTCGCGGCAGTGTTCGGCCAGGCTCTGGTCGTCACGGATCCAGTGAATTTCGATGGCCACAAGGCTCTCCCACTAACATTGGCGCGCAGTATATACGGCGAGGGCACTGCTGGTGAAACCCGGGCCATCCTTGATATCGATCAATGGTGCAGTTTAGGTATTTTGTGCTGCATCAGCGCTTGGCCGCCAGCCAGGGCCGGCAACTGGCGAACATGTCCAGCGACTGCTGGTAGACCTCGGTGTGCACCTGCAACAGGCCGAGCATCGAGTGGAACAGGTTGTCCTGCGACAGCGGGGCATCGCTGAGCTTGGCCAGGCAGTCGGTATCGACGCCGAAGTCCTCCTTGTAGCTGTCGGAGAACCAGGTCAGCAGCGGTACGTGCTTCTGTTGCTCGGGGGCGATGGCGTAAGGCGTGCCGTGCAGGAACAGGTTGTACTCACCCAGCGACTCGCCATGGTCGGACAGGTAGATCATCGCCGTGTCGACCTTGTCCTGCTTGCTGCGCAAGGTGTCGATCAGCGAAGCCAGCACGTTGTCGGTATAGGCCAGGGTGTTGTCGTAGCCGTTGATGATCTCTGCTTCGCTGCACTGGTTCAGTGCATTGCTCTGGCACACCGGGGTAAACCGCTCGCCGCCATTGGGGTAGCGCTTGACGTACTCGGGGCCGTGGCTGCCCATCTGGTGCAGCACCAGCACAGTGTCCTTGTCGAGGTTGTCGATCAGTTCGTCCAGGCCTTGCAACAGGATCTGGTCATGGCATTCGCCATTGGCGCACAGCTGCGGGTCCTTGAGGTTGCTGACATCGATGAACTGCACGCGGTCGCAGGTGCCCTTGCAGCCCGACTGGTTGTCGCGCCACTGCACCGCCAGGCCGGCACGCTGGAGTATGTCCAGCAACCCTTCACGGTTTTTCGCCACCCGGGCGTCGTAGTCCTTGCGCTTCATGCCGGAGAACATGCACGGCACCGAGACGGCAGTTTCAGTCCCGCACGAGTGCACGTTGGAGAACGCCAGCAGGCCCTGTTCCTTGGCCAGGTTCGGTGTGGTATCGCGGTCATAGCCCAGCACACCAAAGTGGTCTGCCCGGGCACTTTCACCCACCACCAGCACGGTCAGCGACTTGCGCTCATGTTTTTGCCAGGCGGCATCGCGCTTGGCATCTTCGCCGTAAGGCTGGAACGGGCGCGATGCCGTACCGACCCGTTCACTGACATAACCAATGGAGGCGCCGACGATATTGCTCGGGGTGAGCATCAGGCGCAGTTCGTGGTGATTGCGGAACAGCGACGACAGCCCTTGATAGTTGACCAGTGCCACCGAGCCAAGGGCCACCACGCAGGCGCCACTGACCACCAGTTTGCCCAGCAACTCGCGGTGCCAGCGGCGATAGACAATCTGCGCCTTCCACAGCAGCACCGAAGGCAGTACACCCAGTAGCAGGATATAAGCGGCAAACTTGAACGACATCAAGTCAAGCACTTCCGCAACATTGGTCTCGGCCATATTGCGGAACATGCCGGCATCAATAAGTACGCCGTACTGGTTCATGAAGTAAGCCACGCCCGCGCCACTCATGAACAATATAATGAGCAACGGTTTCAATACATAGCGGAAGGCAAACAACGTGAGGACCAGATTGAAGGCGAACAGCATCAGCACGGCAAACGCCAGGCTCAGCCACAGCCCCGACAGGCCGGGGGGCACAACCTCTTGCAGGTGCTCCCAGAGGAACATGTTGAAGCCGATCAGCAGGTAAAGGCTGGCCAGCAGCGTGACCCATTCAGTCCGCAGGGATTTGAAGTTGAGCATCAGCGTTCGCAATCAAGAGTAATTATCAACCCCCAGGCCGGGTGGCACCGTGGGAAAGTTGGGCGAACTCTAGAAAGTGCGTCATCAATTTTTTGTGAAAAAGTCGGTAACAATTTCGTGAGCATGCGCGTTTTGGCGTTTATCGGCATTTGTTTCAGCTGCCGTTCAGCCAAGCCGCCATCCCCCGCTTGCGTAAAGGCGGCTATCCTCAGTGGTCAGGACCTTACCGACAACCCTGACAGAGGTGAAGAAATGCCAGTTCCGCATGATCTGCTCGCTGACCTGCACGTTACCGCTGAAAATTTCCAGGCGCTCATGGACAAGGACCAGGCGCTGCATTCGCTGCACAAGGAATACAACGCCAAGGACAAGGAGGTGGTCGCCGCCGAAGGCAACGGCACCAACGACGAGGCCGTCAACCGCCTGCGCAAGGAGCGGTTGCTGATCAAGGACAAGATCGAACGGATCATTCATCCGCCCAAATCCTGACTGAACATCTTCTTTGAATTCACCGGCCCTATCGCCGGCAAGCCAGCTCCCACAGGGACCCCACATTATTTCGAACCTGTGGTGTACCTGTGGGAGCTGGCTTGCCGGCGATAGGGCCAGTAGCCCTTACACCGCAATCAAAGCCTGCAACGCCCCATCCAGGTCCTCGACCAGGTCGCGGTAATCCTCGATCCCCACCGACAACCGCAGCAGGTTCTCGCTGATTCCCATCACGCCCTTCTGCTCCGGGCTCAACGAGCAGTGCGACATGCTCCAGGAGTGGTTGATCATGCTTTCCACCCCGCCCAGCGAGTCGGCCAGCACAAAGATCTGCAGCGCCTCCACCAGGCGGTTGAGCGCGGCGCGGTCGCCTTTCACCTTCATCGCCACCACCGCCCCGCCACTGCGCATCTGGCGTTTGCACAGCTCATGTTGCGGGTGGCTTTCCAGCCCCGGGTAATACACGTGCTCGACCTGCGCGTGGCCTTCGAGGAAGCGTGCTACCTGCAGGGCGTTGCTGCACTGGCGCTCCATACGTACATCCAGGGTCTTCAGGCCGCGCAGGGCCAGGTAGCAGTCGAACGGCCCCTGTACCGCACCAATCGCCATGCTGATGCGGCGCAGGCGCGCCAGCAGCGCATCATTGGCCGCCACCACCACGCCACCGGTGAGGTCGGAATGGCCGCCGATGTACTTGCTGGCCGAGTGCATCACCAGGTCAACGCCCAGGGTGATCGGGCGCTGGTTCCATGGCGAGCAGAAAGTGTTGTCGATGCAGGTGAGAATGCCGCGCGCCTTGGCCAGGTCGCACACGGCCTTGATGTCGACCAGGTGCAGCAGCGGGTTGGTCGGCGACTCGATCCAGATCAGCTGGGTTTGCGGCTTGATTGCGGCAGCCACGGCGTCGAGGTCGTTGAGGTCGACATAGGTGGTGGTCAGGCCCGAGGTGCGGCTGCGGTAGTCTTCCATGATGCGGAAGGTGCCGCCATACACGCCGTTCATGACCACCACATGGGCGTCCTTGGGCAGCAGCTCCAGCACCGTGGCGGTGGCATTCACCCCCGAGGCGCAGGCCACGGCACCCACGCCTTCTTCCAGCGCGGCGACACAGGTTTCGTAGGCATGCCGGGTGGGGTTGCCGACGCGGCTATAGGAGTACTCCGGCTTGTCGTCCAGGCTGCGCTTGGTAAACGAGCTGGCGGTGACGATGGCCGGGAAGATGGCGTTGTCGGCAACGCTGAACTGCTCGCCGGCGTGGATGGTACGGGTGGCGAAATTACGCGGCTTGTCGGACATGGTCAGGCCCATTGGCAGAATGAAAGCAGCCACTATGGCACAAGCCAAATCGTCTGGCCTTGGGGTAACCTGTGAAATATTTTTCCGGCACGGCCCGCGCGCGATATGGACAGTTTCGACCAGCACATTCTTACCCTGCTTCAGCGCGATGCCTCGATTTCGCTGAAGGACCTGGCCGAGGCCGTCAACCTGTCGACCACGCCGTGCTGGAAGCGGGTCAAGCGCCTGGAAGAGGACGGCTACATTGTCGGCCGTGTCGCCCTGCTCGACCCGGAAAAGCTCGGTTTGGGGCTTACCGTGTTCGTCCAGCTCAAGACCCAGCGCCACGACAGCGCCTGGCTTGAGCAGTTTGCCGCGACCGTGACCGGGTTCGAGGAAGTGATGGAGTTCTACCGCATGTCGGGGGACTGGGACTACATGCTGCGGGTGGTGGTGGGCGATATTGCGGCGTATGACCGGTTTTACAAAAAGCTGATTACCAGTACCGATGGGCTTTCCAATATCACCTCCAGTTTTGCCATGGAGCAGATGAAGTACACCACGGCCTATCCGGTGAACCGTTCCTGATTTTTGTATTACAGCACCGGCCCTATCGCCGGCAAGCCAGCTCCCACAGGGATCGCACAATTTTCAGAACCTGTGACATACCTGTGGGAGGCTCTATGGTTTTCAGCAAGCTGGCTCCCACTGGTACTGCACAGATCTTCAGTCTTGTGGAGGACCTGTGGGAGCTGGCTTGCCGGCGATAGGGCCCTTAAAGGCAACCCATCAATCCGAAGCCAACACCGCCGCAATCCGGTTCCCGGCCTTGGCCTTCTCCACCTTGATCGCCACAAACTTCGAGGTGGGGGTATAGGTGCCCTCGCCATAACTCTCCAGCGGCACCAGCGGGTTGGTCTCTGGGTAATACGCCGCTGCCTGCCCTTGCGGCACGTCATACGCCACCAGGCGGAACCCCGACACCCGCCGCTCCACACCATCCTCCCACAGCGACACCAGGTCCACCTGCTCGCCCGGCTCGAAGCCCAGGCGACGAATGTCGGCCTCGTTGACGAACACCACCTCACGCAGGCCGAACACCCCGCGGTAGCGGTCGTCCAGGCCATACAACGTGGTGTTGTACTGATCGTGCGAACGCAGCGTCTGCAGGATCAGGTCGGGCTTGTCGCCACGGGCCAGCACCTTGGCATTGATCAACGCCTCGGGCAGCGCATGGGGCATGAAGCGGGCCTTGCCCGTGGCCGTGCGGAAGTTGCGGTCGGCCGCGTTGTTGCCCAGGTGGAAGCCGCCCGGGCTATTCAGGCGTTCATTGAAATCGGTAAACCCAGGGATGACGTCAGCGATCATGTCGCGAATACGGTTGTAATCGGCCACCGCATATTCCCAGTCGATCGGCTGGTTACCCAGCGTGGCCTTGGCCATGCCGGCGATGATCCACGGCTCCGAACGCATGTGTGGCGAGCGTGGGCGCAACTGGCCGTTGGAGAGGTGCACCATGCTGAAGGTGTCTTCCACGGTCACACCTTGCGGCCCCTCGGTCTGCAGGTCGATTTCGGTACGGCCCAGGCACGGCAAAATCAGCGCATCGCGGCCGGTGACCAGGTGCGAGCGGTTGAGCTTGGTGGAAGTCTGCACGGTCAGCGCGCAGTTCTGCAGCGCCGCATGGGTGCGCGGAGTGTCCGGGGTGGCCTGGGCGAAGTTGCCGCCCAGGGCGACGAACACCTTGGCCCGCCCTTCTTCCATGGCCTTGATCGCCAGCACCGCGTTATGGCCGTGGGCCCGCGGCACACGGAACTGGAAGCGTTTTTCGATGGCATCGAGCAACGCCGCCTTGGGTTTCTCGTCGATGCCCATGGTGCGGTCGCCCTGCACGTTGCTGTGGCCACGCACGGGCGACAAGCCGGCGCCTGGCTTGCCGACGTTGCCACGCAGCAGTTGCAGGTTGACGATTTCCTGCACGGTCGGCACCGAATGGCGGTGCTGGGTAACGCCCATGGCCCAGCACATGATGACCCGCTCGGCCTTGCGGTACATGCGTGCAGCGAGCTCGATCTCGGCCAGGGTCAGGCCCGATTGCTTGACGATATGCTCCCAGGGGGTAGCGTCCACCGCCGCCAGGTAGTCATCGACGCCACTGGTATGCTCGGCGATGAAGGCATGGTCGAACACCGCGGGCTCGCCCTTGGCCTGGGCCTCACGCTCCCACTGCAACAGGAACTTGGCAATGCCACGCATGGCCGCCATGTCGCCACCCAAAGCCGGGCGGAAATAGGCGCTGGAGGTCGGCTCGGAGCCGTTGCTGAGCATCTCGAACGGGTGCTGGGGGTGCTGAAAGCGCTCCAGGCCACGCTCTTTCAGCGGATTGAAGCACACTACCTGGGCACCGCGCTTGACCGCCTCGCGCAGCGGTTCGAGCATGCGCGGGTGATTGGTGCCCGGGTTCTGGCCGATGACGAAAATTGCGTCGGCCAGCTCCAGGTCGTGGAATACCACGGTACCCTTGCCCACCCCGAGGGTTTCCGCCATGCCCACGCCGCTGGCTTCGTGGCACATGTTCGAGCAGTCAGGAAAGTTGTTGGTGCCATAGGCGCGTACGAACAGCTGGTAAAGGAACGCCGCTTCGTTGCTGGCCCGGCCCGAGGTGTAGAACTCGGCCTCGTCCGGCGACTGCAGCGCACGCAGGTGCTTGGCAACCAGCTCGAAGGCCTCTTGCCAGGTGGTTTCCACATAGTGGT
This sequence comes from Pseudomonas sp. NPDC089407, assembly GCF_044900445.1. Taxonomy (NCBI): domain Bacteria; kingdom Pseudomonadati; phylum Pseudomonadota; class Gammaproteobacteria; order Pseudomonadales; family Pseudomonadaceae; genus Pseudomonas; species Pseudomonas sp. NPDC089407. Next base: position 99,330 of record NZ_JBJDNB010000012.1, on the reverse strand, counting down.
CGGTGGCCGCATCGTAGCGCATCGGGTGCGTGAGGCGGCCCTGGTATTCGAGCCAATAGTCGGTCTGGTCTTTCAGCGCGCTGACGCTGTATTTGGCGAAGAACGCCGGGTCCACCGAGCGGCCGGTGGCCTCCCAGTTGACGGCCTTGGCGCCGTTTTCGCAGAACTTGACCATGTCGCTTTCCGGCGATTCGCCCCAGGCGCACCCGGGGCAGTCGAAGCCGCCGTTCTGGTTGGTCTTGAGCATGGCCCGCAGGTTCTTGAAGGCGTTCTCGCTACCCAGCCAGCTCTTGGTCACGCTTTTCAGCGCGCCCCAGCCGGCGGCGGCGCCTTTGTAGTCCCTGATGTGTTCGTCCTGGCTCATGCGATGAATCCTCACGCTTCGATGCTTTTATTCAGCGTATGGAGCGTGGGGCGGGGGCGTCCAATCGAAAGATCTTACGGGGTGATAGGCGGTTTCGATCATCGATATTTTCTGGAGATGTGTTGGGGCTGCCAGGTGCTTGCCACAGGATCTTCAGCGCCTGTGAGATCGAGCGCCGCCCGCGCGGCGCTTCGCGGGACAAGCCCGCTCCCACATCTGTTTCGGGCCAGTCACTTCTGTAAGGTCACCTCTGTCCGCCCTGTTTGTTCCATTCGATATCGAACGGTACGCCACTGCACCTCATCGATTTCCAGCCATGCACCAAAGCTGCAACCCACCTGGCACAGGAAAAACTGGCCCGAAACAGATGTGGGAGCGGGCTTGTCCCGCGAAGCGCCGCGCGGGCGGCGCTCGATCTCACCGGCGCTGAAGATGCTGTGCCAAGTGATAGAGCCCACCAATCAAACAGTCGGGCAAAGCAATTTGACGGCCCTGCGGCCAGGTTATAGCTTGGAGTTGTGTCCCTACCCATTCGAGCGCGAACGTGGAACAGAACAGCCGGGCCCTGATAGACGGCTTCAACCGGAAAATCGACTACCTGCGGATGTCGGTCACAGACCGCTGCGACTTCCGCTGCGTGTACTGCATGGCCGAAGACATGCAGTTCCTGCCGCGCCAGCAAATCCTCAGCCTCGAAGAACTGTTCCAGGTGGCCGAACGCTTTGTTGCCCTCGGCACCCGCAAGATCCGCCTGACCGGTGGCGAGCCGCTGGTGCGCCAGGGCATCGTCGAGCTGTGCGGGCGCATCGCCGCCCTGCCCGGCCTGCGCGAACTGTGCATGACCAGCAACGGCTCGCAACTCGGGCGCCTGGCCCAGCCGCTGTTCGACGCAGGCGTTACCCGCCTGAACATCAGCCTCGACAGCCTGAACCCCGAGCGGTTCAAGCAACTGACCCGCACCGGCGACCTGCATCAGGTCATTGCCGGCATCGACGCGGCTCGCCGGGCCGGCTTCAAGCGCACCAAGCTCAATTGCGTGGTGCTCAAGGGCCGCAACGACCACGAACTGGTCGACCTGGTGCGCTTTGCCATCGACCGTGAACTGGACATCACCTTCATTGAAGAAATGCCCTTGGGGGTGATCAGCGAGCACGAACGTGGCGAGTCGTTCTGCTCCAGCGATGAAGTGCGCGAGCTGCTGGCCGGGCAATTCACCCTGATCGAGTCGACCGAATCGTCCCAAGGCCCGGCCCGTTACTGGCGCCTGGCCGAAGCGGCCAACACCCGGGTCGGCTTCATTTCGCCGCACAGCCACAACTTCTGCGCCACCTGCAACCGCGTGCGCCTGACCGTCGAGGGCCGCCTGCTGCTGTGCCTAGGTAATGAGCATTCGGTAGACCTGAAGCACGTGCTGCGCGCCCACCCGGGCAACCCTGAACGCCTGGAAAAGGCCATCCGCGACTCGCTGCACCTCAAGCCCTACCGCCACCACTTCGAAGTGGGTGGCGACGTGCAGATCCTGCGCTTCATGAACATGACCGGCGGCTGAACGGCTGTCTCTGGATTTCCATGATCGTCCACCCCACCCCCGATGTGCTGCGCGTGCTGTTCACCCTCAAAGGGTCAATCGTCAAACGCATCGCCTTGCGCTGCCTGATGGTCACCCTGCTGGCCGCGCTGATCGTGCTGGCCGAGCGGCATTTTCCGGCGTTTTTCTACCCGGTCAGCGCCACGCCATTCACCTTGCTGGGCCTGTCGCTGTCGATCTTCATGAGCTTTCGCAACAACGCCTGTTATGACCGTTGGTGGGAAGGGCGCAAGGCCTGGGGCAAGCTGATTATCGAAACCCGCTCGTTCGTGCGTGAAAGCGTGGTGATCACCGATGAAAAACTGCGTGCCGAGTTGCTGCGCAGCCTGTGCGGGTTTGCCCATGCGCTGAATGCGCGTTTGCGCAATGAATGTGAAATGCGCGCGGCCAAGCCTTGGCTGGCGAAAGACAAGATCAGCGCGCACAATGTCTGTGATGGCATCTTGCAAGAGATCGGCGCGCACTGTTCGCAACTGGCTGCGCAGCAACACATCAGCGATTGGCGTTACAGCCTGCTGGAGCAACGGCTGGTGGGCCTGACCGAAGTGCAGGCGACCTGCGAGCGGATCAAGGGCACACCGCTGCCGTTCCCCTATACGCTGTTGCTGCACCGCACCATCTATATCTTCTGCATTCTGCTGCCGTTCGCCCTGGCCGAGCCGCTGGGCTGGCTGGCGCCGTTGTTCACTACCATCGTGGGTTATACGTTCTTCGGCCTGGATGCGATTGGCAATGAGCTGGAAGACCCGTTTGGGCGGGATGAGAATGATCTGCCGACCGATGCCATGGTGCGGACGGTGGAGCGGGATGTGCTGGCGGGGCTGGGGGAACAGCAGCTGCCACCGGCTTTGTTGCCGGTGGGGTATGTGTTGAGCTGACAGATTGTTGTTGCCTGTGCTGGCCTCTTCGCGGGTGAACCCGCTCCTACAAGGTGCAGCGCAGGGCTTGAAACCAGTAGGGTCGTTGTAGGAGCGGGTTCACCCGCGAAAGGGCCAGCACAGGAAAACCCTCAACCGCGGCTCGCACAGGCCTCGATCGGCAACAGGTGCTTGACGAAGTTGCAAGGCCGGTGCCGGGCGTCCAGTTGCTCCGCCAGGATCCCTTCCCACGCCGTACGGCAAGCCCCGGTAGACCCCGGCAGGCAGCACACCAGCGTACGGTTGGACAACCCGGCCAGCGCCCGGCTCTGCACGGTCGAGGTGCCGATATCCAGAATCGACAACGCCCGGAACAGTTCGCCAAAGCCATCGACGCGCTTCTCCAGCAGGCACTCCACCGCCTCTGGCGTGCTGTCACGCCCGGTAAAGCCGGTACCACCCGTGATCAGCACCACCTGCACCTGGTCATCGGCAATCCAGGTGGCCACCTGGGCGCGGATCTTGTACAGGTCGTCCTTGAGCAGCGCCCGCGCCACCAGGCGGTGGCCGACCTCTACCGAACGGCTGGCCAGCAGTTCACCGGAGGTATCGTTGTCATAAATGCGGGTGTCGCTGACAGTCAGCACGGCGATGTTCAGCGGTACGAAGACCGCATCAGGTTGGACGCGCACGTTGAAGCTCCTTGAATGGCATTGTCGCCACGCTAGAGGCATGAGCTGCAAGCGTCCAATCGATATGGCGAACTGTTCCATCGACAAGGTCTATCGCTGCCTGTACCGGCCCTATCGCCGGCAAGCCAGCTCCCACAGGTACGGCGCAGGCCTTGAGGGCTGTGATATCCCTGTGGGAGCTGGCTTGCCGGCGAGGGCCCTGACAGGCGGCATCAAACAATGGCCAGTTACCGCAGACTTGGTTAAGGTCGACACATCAAGCACGCCAGGCATTTCCATGGATATCAAGCAGCTCAAGTTCCTCATCGCACTCGACCAGACCCGCCATTTCGGCCAGGCGGCGGCGCTGTGCCACATCACCCAGCCGACGCTGTCCATGCGCCTGCGCAACCTGGAAGATGAACTGGACCTGGTGCTGGTCAAGCGTGGCCAGCGCTTCGAGGGTTTTACCGAAGCCGGCGAGCGCATTCTGGCCTGGGCACGCACCCTGCTCGCCGCCCATGACGGCCTTCAAGCCGAGGCCGCCAGCTGCCGCGGCCAGGTGGTCGGCAGCCTGCGCCTGGGCACGGTACCGCTGGCCAGCTTCAACCCCATGCACCTGTTGTTGCCGCTGCGGGAAAAATACCCCGAACTGCACTTCCAGCTCAGTTCGCTGAGTTCGGAACAGGTCATCGACGGGCTCAGCCGCAACCAGCTCGACCTGGGCATCTGCTACCTGGACCAAGTCAACACCAGCTTCTTCGAAGTGATCGAACTGGGCACCACCACCATGGGCCTGCTGCATGACACCCGGCACTTCCAGTTTGCCAGCGACAGCCTGCGCTGGGACGAGCTGAGCGACATTCCGCTGGGGCTGCTGAGCAAGGGCATGCACTACCGCCAGTCGCTGGACCTGAGCTTCCGCAGCCGTGGCCTGGAGCCCAATTCGGTACTGGAAAGCGACTCGAGCTTCCAGCTGATCCAGGCCATCAACACCGGCATGTGCTGCGCGATCATGCCGCTGGACTGTGGCCTGGAAGACCTCAGCGAGCACCTGCGCATCGTGCCGGTGGCCGACGCCGCCATCCACAGCCAGGTCGGCCTGCTGCTGCGCCGCAGCGAGCCGCGTTCGGCGATTGCCGAGCAGTGTTTTGCCGAAGCGCGCGTATTGTTCGCCAGTTCCTGAGCGCGCTGCAGCAACTAAGAAATTTCCCACAACCGACTCAGAAACTTCGCTAACGACAGGTCAGATTAACCGCCTCTATCATCGTCACTTCATCGGACCTGTGGGCCTGCGGCGTGTATAGCAGGCCTGCTTACATCGTTAACGGAGCTGACATGAGCACTTCAACCAATCTGGCCTCATCGTTCTGGAGCGTAGAAAACCTGGCGCCCCTGGCCGGCATCGTCGGGCCCATACTGCTGGGCCTGCTGCTGTGCTTTATCTACCGGCGGGCCGGTTCGTTGTATTTTCTTAGAGACCTCATCTGGCGGATTTTTGGTGGCACCACTGAATTCGACCAGCACTCGCAGTTGAACAGGCTGCGCAAGGAACTGAGGGAAATCGAGTTCTTCCGCTACGAATTCAATATTCCCGCCAACAACCTTCACGAGGCCAGCCTGGCCCATCGCTGGATCGTCGACAACGGCCTTGCGCCCGGCGACGTGAGTCGCAATCGTGCCTACATTGACTGGAGCGATTTCAACACCCCGCAGTTTGCTACGGCACGGTTCTCCCAGGGGCGCTTCAGGTGGCTCATTGCTCTAGTGGCCGTTCTCAGCGTGCTGATGGCGCCTTTGCCGATGGCAAACCAGTCGGATTACTTGATGGTCTGGCTTAAAAATGACCCTGAAGCACCTGCTTTCTACGTGTCGCAACAAGACATCAAGTTCCAAATGTGGTTTCCCGATGAAAAGCTGACGCTGGACCAATGCCGGTCCTCCGAAACGCTGGCGTCATTCACCCGGTACATGCCGGAGGAGAAGCTCGACACCATTTGTTCGGTCTTCATGGCTCCCGATTACGCGGCTCAGGTTGAAAAGGGGGTGAAAGGCCAGCGCGGGCTGTTGGCAGGCTTGTCCGCACTCCTCATGGCCGGTCTGGTGCTGGCCGTGCTGAAGCTGGCGCGTATGCAACGCGCGCAAAACCTTTACAACCGCTGGCAAGCGAACGCCACCGCAGCCCCAGCGCCTACAGTGCCGTCGCCTGCCGATACTGCCTCGGTGTAAAGCCGGTCAGTTGCTTGAACTGGCGGCTGAAGGCGCTGTGGTCGGTGTAGCCACAGCACATTGCCACTTCGGTGATCGGCAGTTCCGAATGCAGCAGGCGGTGGGCGTGCTCCAGGCGAGCCTTGTGAATCATCTGCCGCGGCGTGAGGTGGAACACCCGCTTGCAGTAACGCTCCAGCTGGGCCACGGAAATACCGGCGATGCGGGTCAGCTCGCCCATGCTGATCGGCTGGTGGAAATGCTGGCGGATGTGTTCGTCCACCGCTGCCAGGCGCTGGTAGGCGGGGTGGCTGTCGGCGGCTGACTGCAGGTCGACCGAGATGCCGACCAGGCCGATGATTTCGCCCAGCGGGTTGTACAGCGGGCGCTTGTGGGTCAGGCACCAGCCGGGCTCGCGGCTGCCGTACAGGTGCAACTCCAGCTGGTCTTCGAGTACCAACCCTTCCTTGAGCACGCGACGGTCCTGTTCGGTGTAACCGGGGCCCAGCTGCGCCGGGAATACTTCGGCGCTGGTCTTGCCCAGCAGCGGTTGCAGGCGCTTGAGGCCGCAGCGCTGGACCAGGGTGTTGTTGGCCAGCACGTAGCGGGCGGCCGGGTCCTTGATGAAGATCGCGGCATTGGGGATGGCGTCGAGGATCGGCAGCAGCAGCGCCACACCCGCCAGCAGGGCCTCGAGGGTGGCGGGGCGGTGCTGGTCGAGGGATTGGTAGAGGGTTGCCAGGGGATTTTCGGTCATCTGTCGGTTCTCTGCTGACTGGGCCGGCCCTTTCGCGGGTGAACCCGCTCCTACAAAGGAGCGCGCAGGTGCAGAGGGCAGTGAGGTCCTTGTAGGAGCGGGTTTACCCGCGAAGAGGCCGGCCCTGCGATTACCTATCTGCAACCCTTACGGGGTAGGGCTTACAGCCTATTCCCCACCCTTCCTGCCTGCCACTGTTTTTCAGCAACTGTGCCGATTTCGTCATCCCCCCTGCAGAAAACCATCAAGAACCGTCGCCCTGATCGGTCCACTCTATGCCCCACGCAAGCCGCCCAAGTCCTACAAGAGCGCGGCCCAAAAAGCCGCATCTCGTGACATCAGACCTGCCTATCCAATAACCAACAAAAAGGCGAACCCATGTCAGGCAAATTCAAGAAACAGTTATCACTGCTGGACCTCACCTTCATCGGCCTGGGGGCCATTTTCGGCTCTGGCTGGTTGTTCGCCGCCAGCCACGTCTCGGCCATCGCCGGCCCGGCAGGTATCCTCTCCTGGTTCCTTGGCGGCTTCGCCGTCCTGCTGCTGGGCATCGTCTACTGCGAACTGGGCGCTGCCCTGCCCCGGGCCGGTGGCGTGGTGCGCTACCCGGTGTACTCGCACGGCCCGTTGCTTGGCTACCTGATGGGTTTCATCACCCTGATCGCCTTTTCCAGCCTGATCGCCATCGAAGTGGTCGCCTCGCGCCAATACGCCGCCGCCTGGTTTCCCGGGCTGACCAAGACCGGCTCCAGCGACCCGACCGTGCTTGGCTGGCTGGTGCAGTTCGCCTTGCTCGGGCTGTTCTTCTTCCTCAACTACCGCAGCGTGAAAACCTTCGCCAAGGCCAACAACCTGGTCAGCGTGTTCAAGTTCATCGTGCCGCTGCTGGTGATCGGCGTACTGTTCACCTTCTTCAAACCAGCAAACTTCACCGTCCAGGGCTTTGCCCCGTTCGGCTTGTCTGGCGTGGAAATGGCCGTGTCGGCCGGTGGCATCATCTTCGCCTACCTGGGCCTGACGCCGATCATTTCGGTGGCCAGCGAGGTGAAGAACCCGCAGCGCACCATCCCGATTGCGCTGATCCTGTCGGTGCTGCTGTCCACCGCCATCTATGCCCTGCTGCAACTGGCCTTCCTCGGCAGCGTGCCGACCGAAATGCTCGCCAACGGCTGGGCCAGCGTGACCAAGGAACTGGCCCTGCCCTACCGTGACATCGCCCTGGCCCTGGGTGTGGGCTGGCTGGCCTACCTGGTGGTGGCCGATGCAGTGATCTCACCCAGCGGCTGCGGCAACATCTACATGAACGCCACCCCGCGCGTTGTTTATGGCTGGGCGCAGACTGGCACCTTCTTCAAGTACTTCACCCGCATCGACGCCGAGTCCGGCATCCCGCGCCCGGCGCTGTGGCTCACCTTCGGCCTGTCGGTGTTCTGGACCCTGCCCTTCCCGTCGTGGGAAGCGCTGATCAACGTGGTCTCCGCCGCCCTGGTACTGAGCTACGCCGTGGCCCCGGTCACTGTTGCCGCCCTGCGCCGCAACGCCCCCGACATGCCGCGCCCGTTCCGGGTCAAGGGCATGGGCGTGCTCGGCCCGCTGTCGTTCATTATCGCCGCGCTGATCGTGTACTGGTCGGGCTGGAACACCGTGTCGTGGCTGCTGGCCCTGCAGATCGTGATGTTCGTGCTGTACCTGCTGTGCGGCCGCTTCGTGCCGACCCAGCACCTGTCGCTGGCCCAGCAAGTGCGCTCGTCGGCATGGCTGATCGGCTTCTACGCGGTGACCATCCTGCTGTCGTGGCTGGGCAGCTTCGGCGGCCTGGGGGTACTCGGCCACCCGCTCGACACCGTAGCGGTGGCTGTTTGTGCCCTGGGTATCTACTACTGGGGTGCCGCCACCGGTGTGCCTGCCCACTTGGTGCGCCTGGAAGGCGAGGACGAAAGCGAAGCCTCTGCTGAAACCTATACCGGCCGCCCTGCCGCCGTCGCTTCCTGATCTTTTACCCAAGGGACACGCCCATGAAACAGATTCACGTCATCGATTCCCACACTGGCGGCGAACCTACCCGCCTGGTGATGAAGGGCTTCCCGCAACTGCACGGGCGCAGCATGGCCGAGCTGCGTGACGAGCTGCGCGAGCTGCACGACCCGTGGCGCCGCGCCTGCCTGCTGGAACCGCGCGGCAACGATGTGCTGGTCGGCGCGCTGTACTGCCCGCCCGTGTCGGCCGATGCCACCTGCGGGGTGATCTTCTTCAACAACGCCGGCTACCTGAACATGTGCGGCCACGGCACCATCGGCCTGGTTGCCTCGCTGCAGCACTTGGGCCTGATCACTGCGGGCGAGCACAAGATCGACACCCCGGTCGGCCAGGTCAGCGCCACCCTGCATGAAGACGGCGCCATTACCGTCGGCAACGTGCCGTCCTACCGCTACCGCCAGCAGGTGGCAGTAGAGGTGCCCGGCCATGGTGTGGTGCGCGGCGACATTGCCTGGGGCGGTAACTGGTTCTTCCTGGTTGCCGAACACGGCCAGCGTATCGAGCTGGATAACCGCGAAACACTGACCGAATACACCTGGGCCATGCTCAAGGCCCTCGAAGCACAAGGCATCACCGGCGAGAACGGCGCCCCCATCGACCACGTCGAGCTGTTTGCCGACGACGCCAACGCCGACAGCCGCAACTTCGTGATGTGCCCCGGCAAGGCGTACGACCGCTCGCCCTGCGGCACCGGCACCAGCGCCAAGCTGGCCTGCCTGGCTGCCGACGGCAAACTCGCCGAAGGCCAGACCTGGGTGCAGGCCAGCATCACCGGCAGCCAGTTCCATGGCCGCTACGAGCGCGACGGCGAACGTATTCGCCCATTCATCACCGGCCGCGCCTACATGACTGCCGACAGCACCTTGCTGATCGACGAACAGGACCCGTTCGCCTGGGGCATCTGAGCCCCGGCTTTTCTACCCAACCGAGTTTCGCCAGGAGTAACAACAATGACCAACAACATCTTCACCGGCACCATGCCCGCCCTGATGACCCCGTGCACCGCCGAGCGCAAGCCGGACTTCGACGCCCTGGTGCGCAAGGGCCGCGAGCTGATCGAGGCCGGCATGAGCGCCGTGGTGTACTGCGGCTCGATGGGCGACTGGCCGCTGCTGACCGAGGCCGAGCGCCAGGAAGGCGTGGCCCGCCTGGTCGCCGCCGGCATCCCGACCATCGTCGGCACGGGCGCGGTGAACAGCCGTGAAGCCGTTTCGCATGCCGCCCACGCCGCCAAGGTTGGCGCCGCCGGCCTGATGGTCATCCCCCGCGTGCTCAGCCGCGGCGCCTCGCTGATCGCCCAAAAGCACCACTTCTCGGCCATTCTCGCTGCCGCGCCGAAGCTGCCGGCGGTGATCTACAACAGCCCCTACTACGGCTTTGCCACCCGCGCCGACCTGTTCTTCGAACTGCGCAGCGCGTTCCCTAACCTGATCGGCTTCAAGGAGTTCGGCGGTGGCGCCGACCTGCGCTACGCCGCCGAGCACATCACCTCAAAGGACGATGACGTGACCCTGATGGTCGGCGTCGACACCCAGGTGGTGCATGGCTTCGTCAACTGCAACGCCACCGGCGCCATCACCGGCATCGGCAACGCCCTGCCACGCGAAGTGCTGCAACTGGTGAGCCTGAGCAAGCAGGCCGCCAAGGGCGACGCCCGTCCCCGCCGCCTGGCGCGCGAGCTGGAAGCGGCTTTGGCGGTGTTGTCGTCGTTCGATGAAGGCTGCGACCTGGTGCTGTACTACAAGCACCTGATGGTGCTCAACGGTGATACCGAGTACAGCCTGCACTTCAACGAGACCGACGCACTGACCGATGCCCAGCGCAACTATGCCGAGCAGCAGTACGGGCTGTTCCGTAGCTGGTACGCCAGTTGGTCGGCTGAGCAGAACCTGGCCTGACTTAAGCCCTGCGCGTTCCCTTGTAGGAGCGGCCTTGTGTCGCGATCGGGCTGCGCAGCAGCCCCAGGTTTTCAGCGCAGTTGCACAAATTGCTGGGGCTGCTGGGCAGCCCGATCGCGACACAAGGCCGCTCCTACAGGGGACGCGGTCTCCCTTGATACCTGACTCTGATTACCCAAGGAGGCTTCATGACCCTGACAGGCAACCTGCTGATCGGCCACACCCCGGTAACCGGCAGCCGCTCGGCCATCCATGCTGTCAACCCGGCCACCGGCCAGGCGCTGCAACCGGCCTACCTCGGCGGCACCAGCGAACACGTGGCCCAGGCCTGCGCCCTGGCCTGGGCGGCGTTCGACGCCTACCGCGAAACCTCGCTGGAACAACGGGCACACTTTCTCGAAACCATCGCCGCGCAGATCGAAGCCCTCGGCGATGCCCTGATCGACCGCGCCGTGGCTGAAACCGGGCTGCCCCCGGCGCGTATCCAAGGTGAACGTGGCCGCACCTGCACCCAGCTGCGCACCTTCGCCCGTGTCGTACGCGCCGGCGAATGGCTGGACGTGCGCGTTGACAACGCCCTGCCCGAGCGCCAGCCGCTGCCGCGCGCCGACCTGCGCCAGCGCCAGGTGGCCCTGGGGCCGGTAGCCGTGTTCGGCGCCAGCAATTTCCCGCTGGCCTTCTCGGTGGCCGGCGGTGACACCGCGTCGGCATTGGCCGCCGGCTGCCCGGTGGTGGTCAAGGCCCACAGCGCCCACCCCGGCACCAGCGAACTGGTCGGCCGGGCGGTGGCACAAGCGGTGCAACAGTGCGGCTTGCCAGACGGCGTGTTCTCGCTGCTGTACGGTTCCGGCCGTGAAGTCGGTATCGCGCTGGTCAGCGACCCGCGCATCAAGGCGGTTGGCTTCACTGGTTCGCGTAGCGGTGGCGTGGCGCTGTGCCAGGCGGCCCAGGCGCGCCCGGAGCCCATCCCGGTGTATGCCGAAATGAGCTCGATCAACCCGGTATTCCTGTTCGACGCTGCCCTGCAGGCCCGTGCCGAAACATTGGCACAAGGCTTCGTCGCCTCGCTGACCCAGGGCGCCGGCCAGTTCTGCACCAACCCCGGCCTGGTGATCGCCCGCCAAGGCACGGCGCTGCAGCGTTTCATCAGCGCAGCCCGTGGCCATGTGCAGCAGGCCGCCGCGCAAACCATGCTGACCCCGGGCATTTTCACTGCGTACCAGGCCGGCGTTGCTGCACTGGCAAACAACGCCAATGCCCAGTCCGCCGCCAGCGGCCAGCCCGGCCAAGGCCCCAACCAGTGCCAGGCGCAGCTGTTCGTGACCCAGGCCGAAGCCTTCCTCGCCGACCCGGCCTTGCAGGCTGAAGTGTTTGGCGCAGCCTCGCTGGTTGTGGCTTGCGCCAGTGATGAACAAGTGCGCCAGGTAGCCGAGCACCTGGAAGGCCAGTTGACCGCCACCTTGCAGCTGGACGACGCTGACATCGACAGCGCCCGCGCCCTGCTGCCCACCCTGGAGCGCAAGGCCGGGCGCATTCTGGTCAATGGCTGGCCGACCGGCGTCGAGGTCTGCGATGCCATGGTGCATGGCGGGCCGTTCCCGGCCACCTCAGATACCCGTACCACTTCGGTGGGCACGGCGGCGATCCTGCGCTTCCTGCGCCCGGTGTGCTACCAGGACTTCCCTGATGCCCTGCTGCCGCAGCCGTTGCAACACGGCAACCCGCTGCAACTGCAGCGCCTGCTCGACGGTAAACGGGAAGGCTGAACATGGTCGAAACCGCTGAAACCGATATCGCCGTGATCGGCGCCGGCATCGTCGGCGTCGCCTGTGCCCTGCAACTGGCCCGCCAGGGCCGCCGTGTAATGCTGGTCGACCGGCAGGCGCCCGGCCACGGTGCGTCCTTCGGTAATGCCGGGCACCTGGCCACCGAACAAGTGTTCCCGATTGCCGACCTGTCGATCCTCAAGCGCCTGCCACGCATGCTGATCGACCCCATGGGCCCACTGCGCCTGGACTGGAAATACCTGCCCAAGGCCATGCCGTGGTTTACCCGCTTGCTGCTCAACCTGCGCCCGGCGCCGTTCCAGCGCAGCGTGGCAGGTATCCGCGCCTTGAACGAAGGCAGCCTGGCTGCCTGGCAACGGCTGCTGGGCTCGATCGGGCGTAGCGAGCTGTTCCAGGAGGATGGCTCGTTGCTGGTGTTCGAACGGCCGGAATCGCGGCAGGCGCTGGAGGCACTGCATGCGCGTATGCAGCAGCAGGCGGTACCGGTGGACGTCTGGTCAGCGGATGCTGTGCGCGAAGCAGCGCCGCAGCTGAGCCCGTCATTGCTAGGCGGGCTGTTCTTCCCCAAGACCGGGCACTTCATCGACCCGTACCGGGTGGTGTGCGAGTTGTTCGAAGCAGCCAAGGCCAGCGGCGTGCGCTTTGTCCAGGCGCAGGTCGAGGGTGGCCAGGTGCACAGCGGCGGGGTTTGCCTGGCCAGCGACCACGGCACGCTCAATGCGCGCCAGGTGCTGGTCTGCTGTGGTGCGCATTCGGCAAAACTGACCGGAGCACTCACCGGCAAGCAGGTGCCACTGGACACTGAACGCGGCTACCACCTGATGCTGCCTGGCGAACATCAGCGTCTGCCGTTTGCGGTGACCTCGCTGGAGCGCAAGTTCATCATGACGCCCATGGCCGAAGGTTTGCGCCTGGCCGGCACGGTGGAGTTCGCCGGGCTGGACGCGCCGCCTAGCATGCAACGGGCGTGGCAGTTGCATCGGTTAAGCAAGGGTTTGTTCCGGCAAGCGTTGAGTGTTGAGGGGGCGACGCCGTGGATGGGGTTTCGGCCGTCGTTGCCGGACTCGTTGCCGGTGATCGACCGGGTGTGCGATGGGCGGGTGCTGTTGGCGTTTGGGCATCAACATCTTGGGTTGACCCAGGCGGCGGTGACCGCGGAATGGGTGGGGCGGTTGGCTGAGCGGGCGGGTGGGGGTGAGATGTCGGCTTACCGGTTGGATCGGTTTTGAGTTTGGGGGCTGCTGCGCAGCCCATTCGCGGGACAAGCCCGCTCCCACAGGTATAGCGCAGGCCTGAGGGCCACACAATCCTGTGGGAGCGGGCTTGTCCCGCGAATGGGCCGCATAGCGGCCCCTTCTGAACTCAGCGATAACGCTCAAGCCAGTGCGCATACGGCGCCGGCAAGGTCCAGGAGGCTTTCTCCACGCCCAGTTCCTTGGCCGCAAAGTAGGCCCAGTGCGGGTCAGCCAAATGCGCCCGGCCTACGGACACCAGGTCCAGCTGGTTGGCCTGCAGCGCCGCTTCGGCCAGTTGCGGCGTACCAAAACCCCACGCCGAAGTCACCGGCAGCTTGGCCTCACGACGCACGCGCTCGGCAATCGGCCCCATGAACGCCGGGCCCCATGGAATATGGGTGTCAGGAATGGTAAAGCCGACACTCACGCTCAGCAGGTCAAGGCCACCGGCCTTGAAGCGGCGCGCCAGCTCGATCGACTCTTCCAGGGTCTGCTCATCGCGGCCATCGTATTCCAGCACGCCAAAACGTGCGGTCAACGGCAGGTTCTCTGGCCACACTTCACGCACGGCAGCCAAGGTTTCCAGCAGGAAGCGGCTGCGGTTGTCGAAGCTGCCACCGTAGGCGTCGGTGCGCTTGTTGGAATGCTCGGAGAAGAAGCTCTGGCCCAGATAGCCATGGGCAAAGTGCAGTTCGATCCACTCGAAGCCGGCATCGCGCGCACGGCGGGCAGCATCGACGAAGTCCTGCTTGACCCGGGCGATGTCGTCCAGGGTCATTTCGCGCGGCACTTGCGGCAGGTGTGCGCCAAAGGCAATGGCAGACGGGGCGATGGTCTCCCAGCCGCGGGCGTCATCGGCGGCAATGTGGTCGTCACCTTCCCACGGGCGGTTGGCGCTGGCCTTGCGCCCGGCGTGGGCGATCTGGATGCCCGGCACCGAACCTGCGGCCTTGATTGCCTGTACCACCGGCACGAAGGCCTGTGCATGGGCATCGCTCCAGATCCCGGCGCAGCCGGGGGTGATACGCCCTTCCGGTGCCACCGCCGTGGCTTCAACCACCAGCAGGCCGGCACCGCCACGGGCCAGGCCGGCCAGGTGCACGTGGTGCCAGTCGTTGATCATGCCGTCCTCGGCCATGTACTGGCACATCGGCGGAATGGCGATGCGGTTGCGCAGGGTGACGTCCTTGAGGGTGTAGGGTTCGAACAGTGCGGTCATGCTAATCTCCAGGAGCCTAGGATACGGTAGTTCGATCATAATCGAACTATGACAACAATTGAAAGCCCCGGTATCATGTCGACCATGCGAGCCTATAAACATCCCACTGCTGAAGACCTGATTCTCGAACGGGTGCTGTACGCCCTGAGCGACCCGGTGCGCCTTGCCATCGTCCGCCATCTGGCCGGGGTGACAGAGGCTACGTGTGGTGAACTTGATGGCGGTCGGCCGAAGTCGAGCATGTCGCATCATTTTCGGGTTTTGCGCGATGCCGGCCTGGTGCAAACCCGCAATGTAGGCACCACGCACATGAATTCCCTGCGCAGCGAGCTGCTGGACAGCCGCTTCCCCGGCCTGCTGGCCTGTATCCTGCGCCAGCACTGAGCCGCAAGGTTGGGCATGCCCTTCATCGGGTAGCACCCAGCCTGTTTGAACACCCTTCCCCGGTGATGCCTCCAAATTCTACAAGGCATCACGCGAGCCGTTCAGCGACGCCTTCGTTCAAGCCCGCCATCCGGGCCGGCGTCCGTCCGTGCTTATGCAGGGGAACCTCGTATGAACCAACTCGAATTCATTCCGCTCGATCAACCTTATGTTGGCGAATCAGCGCCGGGTATTACCCAGGCCACACGAACACGCCCGACCTTGTTGTGCTTGTCACATCTGCGTTGGGGTTTTGTCTACCAACGCCCGCAACAGCTGATGTCGCGTCTTGGTCGCGACTATGACGTGGTGTTTTTCGAAGAGCCGGTATTCGACGACGTAATGGGCCCAGGCTTACGCTTGGAGTCAGTGGCCGAGGGCGTCTGCGTGCTGGTTCCGGTGCTGCCACCGGGGCTGGATGAAGCACAGCTGATCGATGCCCAGCGCCGACTGATCGACGCTTGGTTGGCATTGGGCGACGTCGGTGAGTTGCTGCTGTGGTACTGGACGCCGATGAGCCTGCCTTTCACCGAGCATCTGCAGGCCCAAGTGGTAGTGTACGACTGCATGGATGAGCTTTCGGCCTTTCGCTTCGCACCGCCGGCCATGCTCGCCATGGAGCAACGCCTGTTACAGCGTGCCGACCTGGTGTTCACGGGCGGCCATTCGTTGTGGGAAGCCAAGCGCCAGCACCATGCCAACGTTCACGCCATGCCCAGCAGCGTCGACATCAGCCACTTTGGCCAGGCCCGCCAGCCACTGCCTGACCCACCCGACCAAGCCGAAATCCCCCATCCGCGCCTGGGATTTTTTGGCGTCATCGACGAGCGTTTTGACATCCAGCTGGTAGCCGAGCTGGCAGTTCGACGCCCTGACTGGCACATCGTGCTGATCGGCCCGGTGGTGAAAATCGACGAGGCCAGCCTGCCGCGCCTGGCCAATATCCATTACCTGGGCAGCCGGCCCTACGAAGCGCTACCCGCGTATCTGGCCGGCTGGGATGTCGCACTGATGCCCTTCGCCCACAATGAATCAACACGCTATATCAGCCCGACCAAAACCCCGGAGTACCTGGCCGGGGGCTGCCCAGTGGTATCCACCGCGGTGCGCGATGTGGTCAAAGGCTACGGAAACAGTGGCGTGGTCAGTATCGCCGACACACCCGAGGCATTCATCGAAGCGGTGCAAGACGCGCTGAACCTGCGCTTTCAGTCGGGCGAGATAGCCCGGCGCGCTGACAAAGCCCTGGATGGCATGTCGTGGGACAAAACCTGCGGCGCCATGCGGGAGCTGATCGAATGCCAACGATAACCCTCGACCACGCCATCGCCGCACCCGCTTATGACTACCTTGTCGTCGGTGCCGGTTTTGCCGGCAGCGTACTGGCCGAACGTCTGTGTGCCGGGCTCGGCCTGCGGGTACTGCTGATTGATCGCCGCGAGCACATTGGCGGCAACGCCTACGACCACCTGGACGCCGCTGGCGTGCTTGTGCATCGCTATGGCCCGCACATCTTCCACACCAATGCCCAACGCATCGTCGACTACTTGTCCCGCTTCACCGAGTGGCGCCCTTACGAGCACCGAGTACTGGCGCAGGTGGACGAACACCTGGTGCCGATCCCGATCAACCTGACCACCCTCAACACGTTGTACGGGCTGGACATGGACGAGGCCCAGGCGGCCGGGTTCCTCGCCCAGCGCGCCGAGCCGGTGATACCGCTGCGCACCTCGGAAGATGTGGTGGTCAACCAGATCGGCCGCGAGCTTTACGAGAAATTCTTCCGTGGCTATACCCGCAAACAATGGGGCCTGGACCCCTCGGAGCTCGACAAATCGGTCACTTCCCGAATACCCACCCGCACCAACCGGGACGACCGCTACTTCACCGACAGCTTCCAGATGATGCCGTTGCACGGCTATACCGCGATGTTCGAGCGCATGCTTGAGCAGGCTGGCATCGACGTGCTGTTGTCTTCCGATTTCAAGCAAGTGCGGGATCTGGTGCATTACCGGCAGCTGGTGTACTGCGGGCCGGTCGATGAGTACTTTGAACATTGCTACGGCAAGCTGCCCTATCGCTCGTTGCGCTTCGTGCATGAAACACACGATGTCGAATGCTTTCAGCCGGTGGCAGTGGTCAACTACCCGGCGCCGCACGTGCCTTATACGCGCATCACCGAGTACAAGCACCTCACGGGCCAGACCCACCCGCGCACCAGCATCAGTTACGAATACCCTTGCGCCGAGGGTGACCCCTATTACCCAATACCGCGCGCGGAAAACACCGAACTGTACCGGCGCTACAAGGCCTTGGCCGATCAGACCCCGGGGGTAACCTTCCTCGGCCGGCTGGGCACCTACAAGTATTACAACATGGACCAGGTTGTCGGCCAGGCGTTGGCGTTGTACCAGCGTATCGCCCGCGAAGCCGGGGTCGAAGCCGAAGCCTATGTCAGCGAGGCCGGTTGAGCCCTTGGGATACTGATGGATCACGAACAGCTAATACACAGCTTCGTCATGGCGGGGTACGAGTGCTCGGCCCAGCGGCGCCGCGACGGTCGCCGGCTGGATATGCTGCACGCCACCGGCCATGCGCGCTGGGCCGAGCAAGACTACCAACAGCTGGCAGCGCTGGGCGTTCGCAGTGTGCGTGATGGCCTGCGCTGGCACCTGATCGACCGGCGGCCGTATCAGTACGACTGGTCAGAGGTGTTGCCGATGATCGCAGCAGCCCGCCGTACTGGCATTCAAGTGGTCTGGGACCTTTGCCATTACGGCTACCCGGACGACCTGGACATCTGGCGACCGGCGTTCGTCGAGCGCTTTGCCCGCTTCGCCGCCGCTTTTGCCAGCCTGCTTGCCGACGGTGGCGAACACGCACCGCTGCTATCGCCGATCAACGAAATTTCATTCTGGAGCTGGGCCGGTGGCGAGGTTGGCTATTTCAACCCGTGTGCCACCGGGCGCGGCCAGGAACTCAAGCACCAGCTTGTGCGCGCGAGCATTGCAGCCATCCAGGCCATCCGCGAAGTGGTGCCGGCAGCGCGTTTTCTGCAATGCGACCCGCTGATCAACGTGTTGCCCACCAGCCGGCGTGCCGAACACATCGCCGCTGCCGAAGCCTACCGGCTGGCGCAGTACGAAAGCTGGGACCTGCTGACCGGGCGAAGCTGGCCGGGGCTAGGCGGCCAGGAAGCTTGCCTGGATATCGTCGGGGCCAATTTCTACCCGCAAAACCAGTGGTACTTTTCGGGCGAGAAAATTCCACCAGGCCACGCCGATTTCCGCCCATTGCAGGGCATGCTCAGCGAGCTGCATCAGCGTTACCAACGCCCTGTACTGCTGGCCGAGACCGGCGCCGAGGACACCGCCCGGGTGCCCTGGCTGTGCTATGTCAGCGCGCAGCTGCAACTGGCCCGCAGTCGGGGTGTGCCGATCATCGGGCTGTGCTGGTACCCGTTTCTGGATTATCCGGGCTGGGATGATGACCGCTACTGCCCGACGGGGGTGTTCGGTTATCCCGATGCCAGCGGCAGCCGGGCGCCCTTCCATCCCCTGCACCTGGCGTTGCAGCAAACCTCGGCGCAGATGAACCGGCAACACTGCAACCCGCGGGTCAGCCATGAACCCTGAGCAGCGTGACTCGCCGCTATTGCCTGACCGGCCGGTGGCGTTCCTGTGGCGTTACGTTAAACGCAGGCCGTGGCCCTTTGCCGCGTTGCTAACGCTGATCGTGGGTGCGGCCAGCTGCGCGGTAGCCGTGCAGTACGGCATGAAACTGCTGGTGGATGCCATGGCCGACGGCCCACAGGGCGCCGGGCGGGTATGGTTGCCGTTCGCGCTGTTCATCAGCTTGATCGTGGTGGAAAACCTGTTCTGGCGCAGCGGCGGCTACCTGGGTTGTCGCACGGTGGTGGCCAGTTGCGCCGACCTGCGTATCGAGTTGTTCAACCACCTGACCGGCCACCCGATGCGCTACTTCACCCAGCATTTCGCCGGTGCCTTGGCCAACCGGATATCCTCTGCCGGCGCGGCGGCGGGCTCCATCTATGGCGGGCTAGCCTGGAAAATCATTCCGCCCTGTGTCGATTTCGTCGGCGCTGTGATCGTGTTGTTGACGGTTCAGGTGACGATGGGCCTGGCCCTGATCGCCAGTGTATTGGCCGTGGCCACACTGATCACGGTAATGGGCATTCGCGGCCGCAGCCGGCATATCGACTTCGCCGCGCAATCGGCCCGGGTGGGTGGCGAGATTGTCGATCAGGTCAACAACGTCTGGACCATCAAGGCATTCTCGGCACGCGAGCGCGAACGTCGCCGCCTCGAGCAAGCCATCGGGGTCGAAGCCACGGCGCAGAAACGCAGCTGGATCTACCTGGAGAAAGCCAGGGTGGTGCATGACCTGTGCCTGTCGGTGATGGCCGGCGCCATGCTCGGGTGGGCCATCGTGCAGTGGCGAGCAGGCCAGGTCACGGCCGGGGACGTGGTCATGGTCAGCGCGCTGACCTTCCGCATTCTGCATGGCTCGCGCGACCTGGCGCTGGCCTTGGTGGATACCTCGCAGCAGCTTGGGGTAATTGCCGAAACCCTGCGCATCATCGTACAGCCCCACGCCTTGGCAGACACCCCCAAGGAGCTGCCCAGCAGCCACGGCAGCATTCGCTTCATCGATGTCAGCTACCGTCACGGCAACGGCCAGCGGGTATTCCAGCACTTGTTTCTGGACATACCTTCGGGGCAGAAAGTGGGCATCGTCGGCCCCTCCGGTGCCGGCAAATCCACCCTGATCAGCCTGGTACAGCGACTGGATGACGTGCAAGGCGGGGTGATTCTGATTGATGAACATGACCTGCGCACCGTCAGCCAGGACAGCCTGCGACGGCAAATTGCAGTAGTACCCCAGGAGCCAGCGCTGTTTCACCGCAGCGTGCTGGAGAACATAGGCTACGGCCAGCCGGATGCCACCCCGCAGCAGATCATGCAGGCGGCGCATCAGGCGCATTGCGACGATTTCATCCGCGCCCTGCCCCAGGGCTATGCCACCCGCGTGGGCGAGCGCGGGGTGATGCTGTCCGGCGGACAACGCCAGCGGCTAGGCCTGGCCAGGGCATTTCTGAAAAATGCGCCGATTCTGATCCTCGACGAAGCCACCTCCGCACTGGATTCAACCTCCGAAGCGCAGATCCAACAGGCCCTGGATGAGCTCATGAAAGGGCGCACCGTGCTGGCGGTGGCGCATCGCTTGTCTACCGTGGCCCGGTTCGACCGGATCATCGTCTTACGCAACGGGCACATCGTCGAAGACGGCCCGCCCGACACCCTGCGCCATGCAGGCGGGACGTTTCAACGGCTGTGGGAAGCCCAGGGCATGGCACTCGGTGTGACCCGGTAGCGGTTCCCGTGCCGGCCTCTTCGCGGTTGAAACCGCTCCCACACCGGTAACGCTCCCCGGTGTAGGAGCGGGTTCACCCGCGAAGAGGCCCGCACAGGCAAAAAAAAGCCACAAGGTCTCCCCCGTGGCTTTCCTTCACAACAATGGCCGCTTACAGCGCCATGTCATTCTCAGGCTTGCTTTCAACCGGCTGGCTCGGCGCAACGGTGGTACCGACGCTGGCGTCGATCACCGGTGGCTTCTGCAGTTGCAGCACTTCAGCCGTGTAGTTCCACTCTTTCTGAGTGGCCGCGGCCGAGTCGTTCAGCTTAGTGCCGTAGCTCGGTACGATTTCCTTGATCTTGGCCTGCCACTCTGGGGTAGCGACCTTCTCCTTGAACACGGTTTCCAGCACGTTCAGCATGATCGGTGCAGCGGTCGAGGCACCTGGCGAGGCGCCCAGCAGGCCGGCGATGGTGCGGTCCTGCGAAGCCACCACTTCGGTACCCAGCTTCAGCACGCCACCCTTCTCGGCATCACGCTTGATGATCTGCACGCGCTGGCCAGCCTGCCACAGTTTCCAGTCTTCCTTCTTGGCGTTCGGGAAGTAGGTGCGCAGGGCTTCGAAGCGGTCGTCGTCAGACAGCATCAGCTGGCCAGCGAGGTACTCGACCAGCGGGTACTGCTCGATACCGACCTTGGTCATTGGCCACACGTTGTGCATCGTGGTGCTGCCCAGCAGGTCCAGGTACGAACCGTTCTTCAGGAACTTGGTCGAGAAGGTGGCGAATGGGCCAAACAGGATCACGCGCTTGCCGTCCAGCACGCGGGTGTCCAGGTGCGGTACCGACATGGGTGGCGCACCGGTCGAGGCAATGCCGTAGGCCTTGGCCATGTGCTGCATGGCCACGGTCGGGTTCTCGGTCACCAGGAACGAACCGCCCACCGGGAAGCCTGCGTATTCCTTGGCTTCAGGGATGCCCGACTTTTGCAGCAGCTTAAGTGCGCCACCGCCGGCACCAATGAACAGGAACTTGGCGTCGGTGGCCGACTCGGTACCGTCCTTCAGGTTCTTGTACTCGACGTGCCAGGAGCCGTCCTTGTTGCGGCTGATGTCCTGCACTTCGCTGGACAACTTCAGGTCAAACTTGTCCTGGGTCTGCAGGTGGCCGACGAACTGGCGGGTGATCTCGCCGAAGTTGACGTCGGTGCCGATTGGCGTCCAGGTCACGGCCAGCTTCTGGTTCGGGTCGCGACCTTCCATCATCAGTGGGACCCACTTGGCGATCTGCGCGTGGTCCTCGGAGTACTGCATCGGGCGGAACAGCGGGCTGGCCTGCAGCGCGTCGTAACGCTTCTTCAGGAACTTGATGTTGTCATCGCCCCACACGAAGCTCATGTGCGGGGTGGTGTTGATGAACGAGTGCGGGTTCTTCAGCACGCCCTGGCGTACCTGCCACGACCAGAACTGGCGGGAAATCTGGAACGCCTCGTTGATTTCGATGGCCTTGGCGATGTTGACGTTGCCGTCTTTGTCTTCCGGGGTGTAGTTCAGCTCGGCCAAGGCAGAGTGACCGGTACCGGCGTTGTTCCAGCCGTTGGAGCTTTCTTCAGCCACGCCGTCCAGGCGCTCGACCATTTCCATCGACCAGCTTGGCTCCAGCTCGTGCAGCCACACCGCCAGGGTGGAGCTCATGATGCCGCCGCCGACCAGCAGCACGTCTACTTTCTTGGTTTCTGCGGCGTGCGCTTGCATGAAGCTTGCAGCGACAGCCAGACCCAGCAAGGTCTTGCCAGCTTTCTTGAACATTGATCAATTCCAGTCATAAGAACAGAGGGAGGGCCTGTGGCTGGCCCCGGTAAAGCGTGTTCTTCAGCGCAGGCTTGTTATTGATCATTGTTCAGCAGCCAGAGAACCAGAAAACGACTCGGCCTTTTGTCGAATTGACCGACAAGGCTGAATCGTTTTTCTGATTGTATCTGAAATGCCAGCACAAACAAATTGCAGGCCGATGCGCAAGGCGACGGGTTGCCCCAGCGGCGGATTGTCACGCTCAAAAACAAAAACCCCCGGCCATGTGCATGACCGGGGGCCTTGGATCACGCCGCAAGCGTCGCGATCAGGGTACCGCCAAGATTACTGCTGCTGAGGCAGTTTATCGATTGGGCCGCAGCCACCGATGATCTTGGAGATGGAAACCGAAGGGTGGAACAGGTAGTCGTAGGTGCAGTTTTTCGGTTGGTTGTAGACCTGGCCAGTGCAACCCGACAGCAGGGCAACACCCGATACGACAGCAACGGCAACAGTGGCCTTGAACAGCTTTTTCATTACTCAGTCCTTTAAATGAATCATCTTCGGCCATCGTCTGATGGCGGCGGGATGATACAGAAACTGAGCTTTGGATCCAAGTCGCTGACAGCACAAGTTTGTTGCAGGCGTGCAACAACAAGATGTGGCGCAATAAATATCCCAACTGGCCGAACGCATGCGCGCCAACCCGCGTATTAGCAATATGTTCGAGCGGCGGGGGGGGCTTGCCTGGTAGGGTTTGGCATCAAGCTGGCGGCGATGCGCTGATCACAACAGGGTGCAGTGCCCCCTTCTGCTGGCATGTGGCTTGCCGCCG
This sequence comes from Pseudomonas sp. NPDC089407, assembly GCF_044900445.1. Lineage (NCBI taxonomy): Bacteria > Pseudomonadati > Pseudomonadota > Gammaproteobacteria > Pseudomonadales > Pseudomonadaceae > Pseudomonas > Pseudomonas sp. NPDC089407. The sequence goes on along the minus strand of NZ_JBJDNB010000012.1, from coordinate 76,286 downwards.
CGGCCGGCATTTAACGCAAGGATGACCGCAGCATGCAAACCAAAGGTAAAGGGCGTTTTACCCTATGCCGCACCCACGCGCCAACCGCACGCTACTATTACAAAAAAACAGCTTATGCGCAGCGCCCCACCCGCTGACGGCATCGGCACCTGGAGTTCTGCTATGCCTGCGCATGTCTTGGAAACTACCGCCATTGAATTGGCTACCTTCGTCAACGATCACTTCCATGATCGCGGCATCCGCCCGGACGGGGTAATTGCCCAGTCCTGGTACCGCAGCATTAACCAGCATCAGCTCAACCCTCGGGCGGTAAACGCGAAACACATCCTTACCGCAGAAGAAATTCGCCAGCACCAGGCCCAACACCAGGAATACCTTTCCATAGCCAGCCAGGGCGTCACTGGCCTGGCCAAGCGCGTGGTGCCGGCTGGCTTTGCCGTGCTGCTTAGCGATGAACAAGGCATTACCCTTGACGCTCGCCTGCCCAACCAGCCCGACCCTTATACCCAATCCGGGCTGATCGTCGGCGCGCGCTGGACCGAATCGGTGGCCGGCACCAACGCCATCGGCACCGCCCTGGCGGCCGAACAGGCGATGATTATTCACCGCGAAGAGCACTTCCTGACCTCCAACTTCCGCCTCAGCTGTTCCGTGGCGCCAATCTTCGACGCTCAAGGTTTGCTGCGCGGCTGCCTGAACGCCACCTACCTGAACAGCGTCGGGCCGAAGGAATCGCAGTACCTGACCCTGCAACTGGTGATCATGTATGCGCGCATGATCGAGAACTCGCACTTTCGCCAGCGCTACCGCGACTGCCTGACCTTGGCAATCAAGCCGCGCGATGACATCACCGACCTAGCCAACGAACAGCTGCTGGCCTTAGACGAAAGCGGCCGAGTGGTCGGCGGTAACCGTGCGGCCTTTATCGCCTACGACACGGTGCAGAACCAGTCATTGCTTGGCCGACATATCGACACCCTGCTGCCGGCGAATGTCGACGAACTGCTGAACATGACCAGCGGTGGCGCCCGGGGCGTACAACTGCGTGCACTGATCGACGAAGCATTGGTCGACGTCGGTCTGCGTATCCCCGTTGGCCGCCTGAAACCAGCCTCACCAAAACGCCCGAGCAACCTGCAGCACCCGCAACTCGACCAACTCGGGGGCCGCGATCCAGTTCTGCAAGAGGGGGTGCGCCGTATTCGCAAGGTACTCGACAAGCGCATCCCTATTCTGATCACCGGCGAAACCGGCACCGGAAAAGAAGCCTTCGCTCGGGCAATCCACCAGGCCAGCGCACGCCGCAATGGCCCCTTCGTGGCACTGAACTGCGCCGCGCTTCCTGAAAGCCTCATCGAGAGTGAACTGTTTGGCTACCGTCCTGGCAGCTTCACCGGCGCCGACAAAAAAGGCATGAAAGGCAAACTGGAACTGGCCAATGGCGGCACGTTGTTCCTCGACGAAATTGGCGATATGCCGGCCCCCCTGCAAACCCGTTTGCTGCGCGTGCTGGCCGAGCGGGAAATTAGCCCCATCGGTGCAGCGGCGCCGGTGGCACTAGACGCCCAGGTTATATCGGCTACCCACCAAAACCTGGCCGGCATGATCAGCGCTAAGCAGTTTCGAGAAGACCTGTTCTACCGCCTCTGCGGCATGACCCTGCACGTGCCTGCCCTGCGCGAACGCAGCGATCGCGCCGAACTGCTCGATGAACTGCTGGCCGCGCAGCCTGGTGCGGCCGGGTTACGCATGGACAACGAGGCGCGGGCCCGGCTACTGGCCTACGCCTGGCCCGGCAATATCCGCCAACTGCTTAATGGGTTGAGTTACGCGGTGGCGCTGGCGGAAGGCGGAGTGATTGATAGCGATTGCCTGCCAGCGGAACTGCAAGGCGTGTTGACAGCACTACCGCCTGCCTTGGCACCTGTAGCGCCGCCCACTGGTAACCTGGCCGAACAACTGGGCAACGAGGAGGCACGCCACCTGTATGCCACGCTGCGCCAGTATCGGTGGAATGTCACTGCGGCGGCCGACAGTTTTGGGATTTCGCGCTCCACCCTGTATCGCAAAATGAAAAAGCACGGGATCGTGCAGCCCAACGAGTTGTTTTAAGCACCACCCGCAAAAGAAAGGCCCTCCATTACCGTAGTAATGGGGGCCCAAAGCAGTGCTTAGCCAGCACTGCAACAACCGGGCGCTTTAACGCTCGGCCGGCACTCACTCCTGGATGTACACCACATGGGTATGGGTGAACTCGTACAACCCATGCTTGCCATCCGCCCCGCCGATGCCGGACTTACGCGTGCCGGCATGGTAGCCCTGCATGGCTTCGAAGTTTTCGCGATTGATATATGTCTCGCCAAAGTCGATCTCGCGAGCGGCCTTTAGCGCGGCCCCCAGGTTGCGCGTGTACAGCGACGAGGTCAGGCCGTATTCGCTGTCATTGGCCAAGGCGATGGCTTCATCTAACGAATCGACTACCTGCACCGGCAAAACCGGCCCGAAGATCTCTTTGCGCATGATCTCCATATCGGCCTTGCAGCCGGCCAGCACGGTGGGCTGGTAGTGGAAGCCTTTGCCCAGGTCGGCGATGTTGCCGCCGGTGATGATCTGCGCACCCTGGCTGCTGGCGGTCTTGACCATTTGCGCCACCTTGTCCAAGCCGATCTGGTTGACCAGCGGGCCCATATCCAGATCAGCATCAGTGGACGGGTCACCGTATTTGGTGGCGGCCATGGCGCTGGCCAGTTTGTCGATAAACTCATCCGCGACACTACGCTCGACGTACACCCGCTCAGCGCAGTTACACACTTGCCCGGTGTTGATTACCCGCGAGGCGGTGATGGCTTTGACCGCCAGCTCCAGGTCGGCATCACCCAGCACAATGGCAGGCGCCTTGCCGCCCAGTTCGAGGTTGAGTTTAGTAATGTTCGGTGCAGCGGCCGCCATGATTCGCGAGCCGGTGCCAACGCTGCCGGTGAAGCTGATCAGGTCGATACCAGCATGGCTGGCCAGGGCGTGCCCTGCGCCTGCGCCAGTGCCGCTGACGACGTTGAAAACGCCGGTAGGCAGGTCGGTTTCAGCGACCAGACGGGCGAATTCGAAGCAGTTGATGGGCGTCTCTTCGCTGGGTTTGATCACGATGGTGTTGCCGGTGATCAGTGCCGGTGCCATCTTGCGAGCGATAAGGAAGAACGGGAAGTTCCACGGCAGAATGCCGGCCACCACGCCCAAGGGTTTACGCTGCAGGAAGATATGCTCGCCGGCACGGTCGCTGGTCAGTACTTCGCCTTCCAGGCGGCGCGCCCACTCGGCCATGTAATCGAGGTAGTCGGCAGTAAAGTTCACTTCCACCAGCGCCAGGCCCGGTACTTTACCCTGCTCCTGGGTAATGATGCGCGCAATGCGCTCAGCGTTGGCGCGCACTTTGTTGGCGATTTGACGCAGATAGCCGGCACGCTCGATAGCCGGTTTAGCGGCCCAGCCTTTTTGCGCTTTACGCGCGGCGGCGATGGCGCGTTCGACTTGTACGTTGGTGGCCTGGGGCACCCGCGCCAGCAGGGCGGCGTCAGCCGGGTTGTACACTTCGATCAGTTCTTCACTGCCAACAAAAGCGTTGTCGATAAAGTTCTGGTAGGTGACGATCTCGCTCATTGCAGTTTCTCCTGTCCATGAAAAAGCCCGCCAGAGCGGGCGCATAAGACTTAATTGCTTGCAGTTTTCTTGGCGGCGGCCTGCTGTTCTTGCAGGTCATAGGCGCGCTTGATCAAGTACTGATGCACGGCTTCGGCCTGCGGCATGTCGAGATGCCCTTGGAACGACGGCATGCCGTCAGGGATACGGCCCCCGTAAATGATGCCGAAGAAGCGGTCGTGGTTGTCCTTGCTCATGGTGCGCAAGTCAGGCACTACACCGCCGCTGATGGCGTTGATGCCGTGGCATTGCGAGCAACTGGAGTTGAACAGCTCACGGCCTTGGTCAATTTGTGCGGGCGTACCGGTCAGTTTCGGCGGCTCGGGTTTGCGATCGGCGAAACGGTCCTCGAGGCCCGGCAGCGTTGCGTTGCCGCCAAGCTTGTAGGTCAGCACCTGCGCATTGGGTTTAACCCCGGCACGCAGCGACAAGGCGCCGGCAAAGGTCGAGAACGCGCCACCCCAGCCAGCCATGAAGGTCACATACTGTTCACCGTCCACTTCATAGGTCACCGGGGCAGCCATCACGCCGGTGTTGGCAGGAGATTCCCAGACCTTCTTGCCGGTATCGGCGGTGTAAGCCACCACGCGACCATTTGCAGTACCTTCAAACACCAGGTTGCCGGCAGTGCTCAGGGTGCCGCCGTTGAAGATGGTGGTGTATGGCACTTCCCAACGAGCTTCCTGCTTGACCGGGTCCCAGGCGATCAGCTTGCCGGTCCAGGTATCAGCGATCTTACGCAGGCCTTCAGGGTCTTCAGGCATCATCCCGGTGTTCACGTCAAGCTGGTAGATGCTCTTGAACTGGGAGCGCGGCGGTGCGCCGTCAACGTCCTGATACATGGCCGACATGATGTGCGCCGGGATATACACCAAGCCCGTTTGCGGGTTGTATGACATTGGGTGCCAGTCGTGCGCACCCCAGAAAGCGGGCTGGATCAGGCGGGCTTTCTTCTCTGGATCTTTCCAGTAATCGGAGACTTTTTCGTTGCGGATCGGCCGGCCGGTTTTCATGTCGATACCGGTGGCCCAGTTGACCGGGATAAAGTTCTTTGCCGACAACAGCTCGCCGGTGGCGCGGTCGATCACGTAGAAGAAACCGTTTTTGGGCGCCTGCATCAGCACCTTGCGTTTCTTGCCCTCGAGTTCCAGGTCCACCAGCATGATGTGCTGCGTGGCGGTGTAGTCCCAGGCATCGCCAGGGGTGGTCTGGTAGTGCCAGACATACTCGCCGTTATCCGGGTTGATGGCCACAATGGACGAAAGGAACAGGTTGTCGCCTTTGCCTTCGCTGCGGATGCGCGGGTTCCACGATGAGCCGTTGCCCACGCCGATGTACAGCAGGTTCAGCTCCGGGTCATAGGACATCGAGTCCCACACAGTGCCGCCACCGCCCTGCCTGTGGTAGTTGTCACCGAACCAAGTCTTGGCGGCGATTTCCATGCCTTTGCCCTTAGGCATTTCCTTGGGGTCACCTGGCACGGTAAAGAAGCGCCAGTCCTGCTTGCCAGTCTCGGCGTCATAGGCAGTGATATAGCCGCGCACACCGAACTCGGCGCCGCCGTTACCGATGATGACTTTGCCTTTGACAATGCGCGGGGCGCCGGTGATGGTGATGCTGCGGGATGGGTCGCTGCGGGTATCGACGCTCCACACCTTTTGCCCGGTCTTAGCGTCGATGGCTTCCAGACGGCCATCCAGCACGCCGACATACACCTTGCCATTCCACACCGCTACGCCACGGTTCACGGCGTCGCAGCAAGCTTCACCTGCGCGCGAGCGGTCGGACTGCGGATCATATTTCCACAGCAGCTTGCCGTCGCGTGCATCCAGTGCGTAGACGATGGAAAACGGCCCGGTGGTATACATCACCCCATCAACGACAATCGGCGTGGCTTCCACACCTCGGTCGATATCCAGTTTGTAGCTCCAAGCCAGGCCGAGCTTGTCGACATTGCCGTCGTTGATTTTTTTCAGTGGGCTGAAGCGTTGTTCATCGTAGGTGCGGCCGGTGGTCATCCAGTTACCCGGCTCGCTGTTGGCCGCACTGATCCGCGCGCCATCGACAGCGGCAGGCTGCGCAGGCGCCGCCAGCGCATGGCCGGAAATTGCCGCGCCCAGTAGCAGTGAAACGAAAAGACTTTTTGCCAGTGAGGGAGCAAGGCAGTGCGGCAGGCCAATCTGATTCATCGGGGGATCTCCAGTTCTTATTAGGGGCCAGCGCTAGGCGCGGATGGCTGGAAGGAACTGGAGCAATGCCTATGCCAACAGTTTTGACACAGGCTACAGAGCAGGCACGGCGGGGCCTGTAGCGAAGCGCTGGATGAAAAGACGTCGCTACACCTGTCGCACGAGAGGGACGGTGATGCGACAGGTGTAGCGATTTCCTCTAAATCATCCTGCCGCCGGGTGCGAAAAGCGCACGCTGATTAAGCCGGGGCGCCTTGCGCCCCTTTCACAGCTTGCATCTGGCGCGCCAGCGGTTCAATGCTGGCGGCGCATGAATTCTGCAAAGAGCGGGACAGTGAAGTCCAGCACACCATGGTCGGTGCTATAGGCCATACCCTTGGCAATGACCTTGGCCCTGATGGGGCCCAGCGACGATTGGGTACGCCCCATCGCCTTGGCGATATCACCCACCGCATACGGCCCATTGCCTAGGCCGGACATGGCCCTGACGAAAAGCACTTCGCTTGGGGTCAGTTGGTCGATACGGACCCTGAAGAAACCCGCATCCAGCAAAGCCAGGGTTTCCGAATAAGACTGAACAACATCGTCCAATGATATTTCCGGCCCTTCTGCGTAGTTCCAGGCCGTGGACGCCCACTCCTGCAGAAAGAACGGATAGCCCTTTGTGCGCACCACAATCTCATTCAAGGCGGCGTCTGCGATGGACGCCTCTTCTTCCAGAATCGGCTTGAGCACCGCCTGGGCCGCAGCATCGGCATCCAGTGCATTGATTTCGGGATAGAGGAACAGCCGCTCGGCATATGACTTCGCCTCCCCTGCCAGGCGCGCGACCTGGGGCAGCCCGGCGCCTACAAGCAGTATCGGCAGGCCTTCCTGCGACATGCGGTGCATGGCGACGATCAACGCCCTGAGGTCGGCTTCACTCAGGTACTGGACTTCGTCGATCAGCAGAATCCAGCCCTTGCCAGCAGCCTTGGCTGCCCGCCCAATTACGTTGAACAGGTCTGGCAGGTCGTATTGCAGGTTGCCACTGTCGGCAAGCCCTGGCTCCGGCTCTACGCCAACTTCCACGCCGGCAATATCGATCTTGAAGATGGAGGCAAACCCGCGCAGGCCTTTGAGGCCCCGGTTTGCAATCTGCTTGGCGGCTTCCACGGTGGAGAGCGAGCGCATGACCTTGCGCATTTCCGGGTAAAGCAGACGGGCAAGGCTTTCCTCTTCCGGCGACTCGACCTTGGAGACCAGCAGGCCCGCCTGCTCGGCAATTTTTCCGACTTCGTTCAGCAACACCGTCTTGCCGGTGCCGCGTAAGCCGAGCAGCATCATTGACCGCGCACTGCGCCCGTTGATTGCCCGGCCGCAGGAGACACGGGCGTGTTCAAGCACCGTGTCGCGCCCTGCCAGCTCGGGCGGCCTGCTGCCGGCACCGGGGGCGAAAGGGTTACGGTACGGGTCCATGGGCTACCTCCAGGCAACGGTTATAGCAATAGATAGCTAAGTCTAGCGATTTTCGCTATCTATTAGTAGATTTCGCTAGCCGTCAGTATTTTGCGCCCGCCGAGCCTGCGCTTCCTACAGCAAAAACTCAGAAACATCCCCTTCCTTGTAGGCCATTTCCCAAACATACTGCCAAACTGCTCAAACGCTTGCGACGGGTCATGTCGCGCTCTAGTCTCGGCTTGTCGTTGCAAAATCAACGACCGGCTTTGACAGGCCGACAATTTTCCCGCACACGTGCACTGTTTATGGCGGCTGTACGTGGGGCACCTCCGTGTGCGCCGAGTTGCTCCGGGATCCTCGGTCTGTCAACCCATGTACAGCTGCCACCCTCTTGTTTGACAGCAAGCTTGCGGCAGCTCCAATGATCCTGGAGATGTGTATGCGCAAGATGGTCCCCGATCCACCCTACTCCCTCGATTCGGTATTGATGCAATTGCGGATGCGGCCGCATTTACCTACTGAGCCTTACACCTTGCATTAGCAGGCCCGGCCTCTTCGCGGGTGAACCCGCTCCTACAACAGGACAGCGCGGTCGTTGTAGGAGCGGGTTTATCGATGCGTCGAACCGCCGCGAACAGGCCAGCCCAGACAACCAAGATTCCAGGGAGATAAAAACAATGCCAACCGACAACACTCAAGAACCCACCACCGTCGGCAAGACCTGCTTCTACCAAGGCGAAAACAACACCCACCCGCTGTTCCGCATCGAACCCGGCATCCCCTGCCAGGACGCCCGCGAACAGGCATCGGAACTGATGGGCTACGTGCGCGACCTGATCATCACCGGCCTGATGGAAGGCGACCAGAAACTGATCTGGGCCTCGCATTACCTCAGCGCGATGGCCAAGGCGCTGCTGGATGATGCTGAGCTGGGGATGATGAAAAAATGAGCGGCTTGAAGGGGTATTGAGAGAGGGACGGCGATTTGCTCGCCATGGGATAGGGTAATGACTGATAAGTGCCCGTCTCAGGTTCTGATGTGATGCGGACATCGAGCGCCGCCCGCGCGGCGCTTCGCGGCACAAGGCCGCTCCCACATCTATTTCTGGCCAATTATTCCTGTGCCTTTGGCGCGCGCCCCCTGGGTGCATGGCTTAAGATTAATGAAGAGCAGTGGCGCAGCCGATATCAAATGGAACAAACAAGGCGGCCAGCGGTGAACTCACAAGAGTGATTGGCCCGAAACAGACTGTGGGAGCGGGCTTGCCCCGCGAAGCGCCGCGCGGGCGGCGCTCGCTCTCGCCGACGACAAAAGAATCGCGTTGAACATCTTCCAACCCAAAACGAAAAAGCCCCGCAGACGTTAATCTGCGGGGCTTCATCTTGTATGGCGGAGAGATAGGGATTTGAACCCTAGGTACTGTTGCCAGTACAACGGATTTCGAATCCGTCCCGTTCGACCACTCCGGCATCTCTCCAATGCCGCGCATCATACCAGCGTTCTTTTAAAACGCAAACCTTTTTTTAAAAAAAATCGCGTGGTATCAGGCGCTTGCGTGAACGTGCCGCTTACAGCGGCACGCCCAGGCGTTTGGCAACTTCTTCGTAAGCTTCGATCACGTCGCCCAGGCCCTGGCGGAAGCGGTCCTTGTCCATCTTCTTGCGGGTTTCTTTGTCCCACAGGCGGCAGCCGTCCGGGCTGAACTCGTCGCCGAGTACGATCTGGCCGTGGAATACGCCGAACTCCAGCTTGAAGTCGACCAGCAGCAGGCCGGCGTCATCGAACAGCTTGCTCAGCACTTCGTTGACTTTCAGCGACAGCTTCTTCATTTCTACCAGCTGCTCGGCGGTGCCCCAGCCGAACGCGACAACGTGGGATTCGTTGATGAAGGGGTCGCCCTTCTCGTCGTTCTTCAGGAACAGCTCGAAGGTGGAGGGCTCCAGCTTGATGCCCTCCTCCACGCCCAGGCGCTTGACCAGGCTGCCAGCCGCGTAGTTACGCACTACGCATTCGACCGGGATCATGTCCAGCTTCTTCACCAGGCACTCGTTGTCGCCCAGCAGCTTGTCGAACTGGGTCGGCACGCCGGCTTCTTCCAGCTTTTGCATGATGAAGGCGTTGAACTTGTTGTTCACCGCGCCTTTGCGGTCGAGCTGTTCGATGCGCTTGCCGTCGAACGCCGAAGTGTCGTTACGGAACAGCAGGATCAAGCGGTCGGCGTCATCGGTCTTGTAAACCGATTTGGCCTTGCCGCGGTAGAGTTCGTCGCGTTTTTCCATGATTGGGCTCCGCTTGCTTGAGGTGTTGGGCTAGGCGATTTCGCGCCAGTCGAGCCCGTGTTCCTGATTCGCCACCTGGAGCCAGTCCGGGTCGCACCCAAGGGTGTCGACGAAGCACTGGCGGGCCAAGTGTGGCAGGTTGTTCTTGCTGCTGAGGTGGGCCAGCACCAGGTGTTGCAGGTTGTTCCAGCCCAGCTCGTGCACCAGGCGCGCGGCCTGGTGATTGTTCAAATGCCCTTGCATGCCACCGACCCGCCGCTTCAAAAAGGCCGGGTAGTGACCGCGTGCCAGCAGGTCGCGGCAGTGGTTGGCCTCGATCAGCAGTGCATCCAGGCCCTGGTAACGTTCCAGCAGCAGCGTGTCGTACGAACCCAGGTCGGTGAGCATGCCGAAGCGCCGCTTGCCGTCACTCAGTACGTACTGCAATGGCTCGTAGGCGTCGTGTTCGACACGCGCTGCGGTCACCTCCAGGCTGCCAACGCGCAGGCTTTCGCCACAAGCGAGAAAACCGGCCACCTCCACCGGCTTGCGCATGCCGCGCAACGTCCCTTGGCTGAGGTAGACCGGTACATTGTAGCGCCGTGACAGCAAGCCGACCCCATGCACGTGGTCGGCATGTTCGTGGGTGACCAGTACCGCACTGAGCTGGGCCGGCGTGACGCCGAGCAGCGCCAGGCGCCGCTCGGTTTCGCGCAGGGAAAAGCCGCAATCAACCAGGATGAACGTGTCACCACTGGCGATCAGCGTGCCGTTCCCTTGGCTGCCGCTTCCGAGTACCGCGAAGCGCACTTAACCCAGGTGGTCCTGAATGGCGCTCAGCACGCGGCGGGCGACATCGGCCGGAGCCACGGTGTTAATGTTTTTCTCGACCGTGACCTGCACGCTGTCACCCACCTTGCTCAGGCGTACCTGGTAGCGCTCGGCACGGGCTTCACGCTCTTCCTTGGTCGGTTCGCTGCCGAACATGCGGCTGAAGAAGCCCGGCTGGTTCTGCTTGTCGTCAGGCTTTTCCGACAGGTTGATGTAGTACAGGCCCAGGCTGCGGTTGATGTCTTCGACACGCCACTCGCCACCCTGCTCCAGGGCACGGCCAACGCCAGACCAGGCGCGGTCCAGGTCGGAGCCCAGGTACAGCACCGGGTTGCCGCTGCCGTCTTCGCTCAGGCTGACGCGGCTTGGCGCGTCGAAATCGCGCGCGGCCAGCAGCGATACCGAACCGCCCTTCTCGGCGCTGCGGTTCATGCTGGCAAGCATTTCGTCGACCAGCAGGGCATCGGCGCCGGTGTTGGCGGACGAGGACGGGAACGCAGGCTCGGCAGTGCTGCCGGCCGGGCGCTCGACGCTGACCACGTACACTTCGGAGGTGTTGCGCTGTACGCCAGGCTCCATGCGGACACGCACGCGCACTTCGCTGTCACCGCTGCTGGCAGTGCTGGCCAGGCGCTGGCCGAGCGACGCCGACAGCTCGTCGAAACGCTGCCAGGTGGTGTTGAATTCACCGGTTTGCGGGCGCTCTTCAGCGATGCGGAAGCCGTTGTCCTCGAAGAACTGGCGCGCCACCGGCCACACTTCGGCTGGCGAATGCTGGGCCAGTACCCAACGGCTGCTGCCGCTGCGCTGCAGGCTGTAATCGGTCACCTGGCCGGCACCACCGGCCAACGGTTGCGGGCGCGGCACTTCGAACTCGCCGCTGGCGGTGTCGTCAGCAACGTTACGCGGAATCGGCAGCAGCGGGTCAAGGCGCTTGACGTTGCTGGCGTCCGGCGGCAGCTGCATCGGTGCGGTCGGGTGCGCCTGCAGGTAATCGCTGCCGCGGTCGCGGAAATAGCCATCCTCGCCCCACAGCCAGCCACACCCACTGGTGCTGGAGATAATCAGGGCAAGGGCAGAAAGACCAGCCAGTCGCTTCATGCGGTGTACTTCCTCTTAAACCAGTACGCCGGACTGGCGCAAGGCAGTACGGACTTTTTCGTGGCAGCCTTCGCTCAGCCAGGTCAGTGGCAGGCGAATGCCTTTGTGCATCAGGCCCATTTCGACGAGCGCCCATTTCACCGGGATCGGGTTGGCTTCGCAGAACAGGTCTTTGTGCAGCGGCATGAGTTTTTCGTTGATCGCGCGGGCTTTCTCGGCATCGCCCGCAAGGGCAGCCTCGCACAGATCGGCCATTTCGCGCGGGGCGACGTTGGCGGTAACAGAGATGTTGCCCTTGCCGCCCATCAGGATCAGCTCGACGGCAGTCGGGTCATCGCCGGACATGACGATGAAGTCGTTGCTGACGCCCTCCAGGATGGCCTTGGCACGGGCCAGGTCGCCGGTGGCTTCCTTGATGCCGATGATGTTCGGCACAGTCGACAGGCGGATCACGGTCTCGGCCTGCATGTCGCAGGAGGTGCGGCCGGGAACGTTGTACAAGATCTGCGGGATGTCGACGGCTTCGGCAATGTGCTTGAAGTGCTGGTACAGGCCTTCTTGCGTCGGCTTGTTGTAGTACGGCACCACCAGCAGGCAGGCGTCAGCGCCGGCATTCTTGGCGTTCTGGGTCAGGTGCACGGCTTCGGCAGTGGAGTTGGCACCGGTGCCGGCGATGACCGGGATCGGTTTGTTGCTGCGCTTGACGCGCTCGACCACGTGCTTGATGACCAGGATGTGTTCTTCGACATCCAGCGTGGCGGACTCACCGGTGGTGCCGACCGCGACGATCGCATGGGTGCCGTTTTCCAGGTGGAAGTCTACAAGTTTGTCGAGGCTGCCCCAGTCAACACGCCCTTGTGCATCCATGGGTGTGACCAATGCCACCATACTGCCCGCAATCATGTAACTGCTCCTGCCGGAAAAAGAGAGCGGTAATGGTACTGGGGGCATCGGCCTTGCACAAGCGAAGCAGGCGGGCGGAGCATTCCCCTCGGCGCCTTATTTCGCTACCCTTGATGCTTTGATCGGTGCAGCGCGGCCCGCCGGGCCGTCGACCTTGCTCCCCGCCAGCGTCCACGACCTCGCATGCGAGCCCCGGGCCCTGCCGACAGGAGGCTTTCGCCCGTCCTGTGCCGACCGCTCATCGCTTTAGGAATGCTGCATGTCCACCCCCACCGTCCGCGAACAATTCCTTGTTATCAGTGCCCTGGGGCCAAACCCCATGGAACTGGCCAACGTCCTCAGCCGCGCTGCCTTCGAGAACCGCTGCGCGGTGGTTACCTCGCGCCTGAGCCGCCACGGCGAGACCAGCGCCCTGGTGCTGCAAGTGGGCGGCAGCTGGGACGCCCTGGCGCGCCTTGAATCTACCCTGCCGGGCCTGGGCAAGAAGCACGGCCTGACCCTCGATGTGGTGCGCAGTGCCGACCAGGAAGTGCGCCCGCAGGCCCTGCCTTATGTGGCCTACGTTAGCGCCGCCTACCGCCCGGACATCATCAACGAGCTGTGCCAGTTCTTCCTCGACCACCGCGTCGAGCTGGAAGCCATGACCTGCGACACCTACCTGGCACCGCAGACCGGCAGCAGCATGCTCAACGCCCAGTTCACCGTAATTTTGCCGGCCGGCACCCAGATCAGCTGGCTGCGTGACCAGTTCCTGGACTTTGCCGATGCCCTGAACCTCGATGCGCTGATCGAGCCATGGCGTCCACAGAACCCAATGTAAGGAAACCGACCATGGCTGTAGCACTCGACCAACCTGTTGCCGACTTCCAGGCCCAGGCCACCAGCGGGCGAACCGTTAGCCTGGCCGAACTCAAGGGCCGGCAAGTGGTGGTGTACTTCTACCCGAAGGACAGCACCCCGGGCTGCACCACTGAGGGCCAGGGTTTCCGCGACCAGCATGACGCCTTTGCTGCCGCCAACACCGTGGTGTTCGGCGTGTCGCGCGATGGCATCAAGTCGCACGAGAACTTCAAGGCCAAGCAAGGCTTCCCGTTCGAGCTGATCAGCGACAAGGACGAGGCCCTGTGCCAGCTGTTCGACGTGATCAAGCTGAAGAAGCTGTATGGCAAGGAATACATGGGCGTTGACCGCAGCACCTTCCTGATCGACAAGGACGGTGTGCTGCGCCAGGAATGGCGTGGGGTGAAGGTGCCGGGGCATGTGGATGCCGTGTTGGCGGCTGCTCAGGCTCTGGACAAGGCGTGAGTTTTTTGGGGCTGCTTTGCAGCCCATCGCCGGCAAGCCAGGCTCCCACAGGATCTTCACAGGGCTTGAATGCAGCGCATGCCTGGGGTTGATGTCTCAAATGCAACCCAGCCCCTGTGGGAGCTGGCTTGCCGGCGATGGGCCGCAGAGCGGCCCCAATTACATCAAAGCATCGGCGAAACGCTAGGCTCCTGCCGCGGCCAGGCATCCAGCACAGCCTTGATCAAGGTCGCCAGCGGGATCGCAAAGAAGATCCCCCAAAACCCCCACAACCCGCCAAACAGCAGCACCGCGCAGATGATTGCCACCGGGTGCAGGCTGACCGCCTCGGAAAACAGCAGCGGCACCAGCACGTTGCCATCCAGCGCCTGGATGATTGCGTACACCGTCATCAGGTAGATGAACTGGTCGCCCCAGCCCCACTGAAACAGCGCGATCAGGGTCACCGGCACGGTCACCACCACTGCGCCCACGTAAGGCACCACCACCGACAGCCCCACCAACAACGCCAACAGCGCGGCGTAGTTGAGCCCCAGGCTGATGAAGGCAATGTAAGTGGCAATGCCGCAGATCAGAATCTCGATGCCCTTGCCGCGGATATAGTTGGCAATCTGCCGGTTCATCTCGTTGCCCACCCGGTTCAACAGGGTGCGTCGGCGCGGCAAGTAGCCGCTGACCCAGCGGCCAATCAGCTCGCGGTCCTTGAGGAAGAAAAACACCAGGATCGGCACCAGTACCAGGTAGATCATGGCATTGACCAACAGCGGCAGGCTGGACAGCGAGAAGGTCAGCGCCCATTGCCCGAACTTGCCGATTTCACCGCGTACCGATTCGATGGCATGCAGCACCTGCTCGTCCGACACCAGGTGCGGGTAGCGCTCAGGCAATAGCAACAGCAGTGATTGCCATTTGCCGAGCATCCCAGGCAGCTCGTTGAACAGGGTGATCAACTGGTGCCACAGCAGCGGCACCAGCACCAGCATGACTAGCGCCAGCGCGCCCATGAACAGGGCAAACACCAGCATTACCGCCAGCCGCGTCGGCACCCGCAGACGCTCCAGGGCGTTGACCAGGCCCTGCATCAGGAACGCCAGCACCATGCCCGCCAACACCGGCGCGAGCATGCCGCCCAGGGTGAGCACGGCCGTGAAAGCCAGAAACAACAGGACCGCCAGCACCACGGCTTCTTCATCGGAGAAGTAGCGCTGCATCCAGTCGCGAAGCACTTTGAACATTGACGATCCTTGGAAAAGACTCAGGCCTTGCGCAGCCAGTAGGTGTATGTACCGGCCTCGGCCGTTTCCTGCAGCAGGGTGTGACCGGCCAGCTGGGCGAAAGTGCGGAAGTCACGCTGCGACCCGGCGTCGGTGGCGATCACCTTGAGCACCGCGCCGCTGGCCAGGCGATTGAGTTCCATCTTGGCCTTGAGCAGCGGCAAAGGGCAATTCAGCCCACTGGCGTCCAGTTCGGCATCGCAGGTCAGGGTGTCACTCATCGCAGGGTCTCCAAAGGCATTGCCAGACTGCTTGTTGGCAGGGCTGGCTAGGATAGCGCCACTGGTCGCCAACGTGTGAGCCCGCTACAGTAGGTATCTTTGATCCGACGCGAGCTTCATGCATGAATCTACTGCGCCCTACCCTGCTGACGCTGGCCTGCCTGTTGGCCCTCCCCGGCCATGCTGACGACCTGCCATCGCTGGGTGACGCCAGTTCCGCGATCGTCTCGCCGCAGCAGGAACACCAGCTTGGCCGCGCCTGGCTGAGCCTGCTGCGCGGCCAGGTCAACCAGCTCAACGACCCGCAACTCAAGGACTTCGTCGAAACCAGCGTGTACAAGCTGGCCGAAACCAGCCAACTGCAGGACCGTCGCCTGGAGTTCATCCTTATCGACAGCCGCGAGCTCAATGCCTTTGCCGCCCCGGGTGGCATTGTCGGGGTCAACGGCGGGCTGTTCCTCAATGCCCAGACCGAAGGCGAGTACGCGTCGGTACTGGCGCACGAACTGGCGCACTTGTCGCAACGCCACTTTGCCCGTGGCGTCGAGGCCCAGCAGCGCATGCAGCTGCCGATGATGGCCGCACTGCTGGCCGGTATCGTGCTGGCGGCCGGCGGCGCTGGCGATGCCGGTATCGGCATGATCGCCGGTACCCAGGCGGCGGCCATTCAGGAACAGCGGCGCTTCTCGCGGCAAAACGAACAGGAAGCCGACCGCATCGGCATCCAGAACCTGGAAAAGGCCGGTTACGATCCGCGCAACATGCCGACCATGTTCGAGCGCCTGGCGCGCCAGTACCGCTATGACGCCAAGCCTCCGGAATTCCTGCTCACTCACCCGGTGACCGAATCGCGTATCGCCGACACCCGTAACCGCGCCGACCAGGCGCCCAAGGGTGGCGTGGAAGACAGCATGCGTTACCAGTTGATACGCGCCCGCGTGGCGCTGACCTACGAGGGTACGCCCGGGCTTGCCGCCAAACGCTTCCGCGCCCAGCTGGACGAAGACCCCAAGCTCGACGCGGCGCGTTACGGCCTGGCCCTGGCGCAAATCAAGGGTGGCCAACTGAACGAAGCGCGGGAAATGCTCAAGCCGCTGCTGGCCAAGGCGCCCAACGACATCACCTACAACCTGGCGCAGATCGACCTGGACATCACCAACAACCGCCTGGCCGATGCCCAGCAACGGGCTGAGCGGATGCAGGGGCTGTACCCGGGCAACTACCCGCTTAAACAGGTGCGCGCCGATTTACTGGTGAAGCAGAACAAGCCGGCCGAGGCGGAGAAAGTGTTGAACGAGCTGGTGAAGAGCCGGCCGGATGACCCGGATGTGTGGTACGACATGGCCGAGGTGCGTGGGTTGTCGGGCAATACCATCGGTTTGCACCGGGCGCGGGCGGAGTACTTCACCTTGGTCGGGGATTTTGACCAGGCGATTCAGCAGCTGGATTACGCCAAGCGCCGGGCGGGCGGCAACTTCCCGCTGGCTTCACAGATTGACCAGCGTCAGCGGGAGATCATGGAACAGCGGCGTATGGTTCAGGAAATGATGGGGCGTTGAGAGTTTTGGGGGCGCTTTGCGCCCCGATCGCGACACAACGCCGCTCCTACAAAGGATCGCATTCCTCTGTAGGAGCGGCCTTGTGTCGCGATCGGGCCGCAAAGCGGCCCCAGCAATTTCAGGCGTTCCCGGACAGTTTCAACCGCGCCGCCTGGGTAAAGTCCAGCATCCGGTTCAGCGGCTTGATGGCCTTGGGCACCAGCGCCGGGTCGACAAAGATCTCGTCACCGCCATTGCGCAAGCAATGCAGCACCCGCTCCAGGGTATTCATCGCCATCCACGGGCAGTGCGCGCAGCTGCGGCACGCCGCGCCATTACCGGCAGTCGGCGCCTCGACAAATTCTTTATCCGGGCACAACTGCTGCATCTTGTAGAAGATGCCGCGGTCGGTGGCGACGATGAAGGTCTTGTTCGGCAGCGTCTGCGCAGCTTTGATCAGCTGGCTGGTGGAACCCACCGCGTCGGCCAGCTCTATCACCGCTTCCGGCGACTCCGGGTGCACCAGGATCGCAGCGTCCGGGTACAGCGCTTTCATGTCGGCCAACTGGCGCGATTTGAACTCTTCGTGAACGATGCAGGCACCGTCCCACAGCAGCATGTCGGCACCGGTTTGCTTCTGGATGTAACGGCCCAGGTGCTGGTCCGGGCCCCAGATAATGGTTTCGCCGTTGTCCATCAGGCTTTCGACGATTTCCAGCGCGCAGCTCGACGTCACTACCCAGTCGGCACGCGCCTTCACGGCAGCCGAGGTGTTGGCGTAGACCACCACCGTACGCTCCGGGTGCTGGTCGCAGAACGCCGAGAACTCTTCCACCGGGCAACCGAGGTCGAGCGAGCAGGTGGCCTCCAGCGTCGGCATCAGCACGCGCTTTTCCGGGGTGAGGATTTTTGCCGTTTCGCCCATGAAGCGCACACCGGCAACAATTACTGTTTCGGCCGGGTGGTTCTTGCCGAAGCGGGCCATTTCCAGCGAGTCGGACACGCAGCCGCCGGTTTCTTCGGCCAGCGCC
Source organism: Pseudomonas sp. NPDC089407 (assembly GCF_044900445.1). NCBI lineage: Bacteria > Pseudomonadati > Pseudomonadota > Gammaproteobacteria > Pseudomonadales > Pseudomonadaceae > Pseudomonas > Pseudomonas sp. NPDC089407. The sequence continues at coordinate 58,501 of NZ_JBJDNB010000012.1, read as the reverse complement.
TGGATAACCGGGTCGCAGTAGTAGTGGGCGACCAGAACAGCATTCTGGGCCTTCAGCTCGGCAGCGATGGCCGCACGGTATTCGGCCTCCTGCTCGGCTGTCAGCGGGTTGGGCTGCTTGGCGTCGAGGTGGGCCTGAACCAACAGGCGTTCGGAAATCTGGGTCATGATCGCTGGACCTGCAGGCGCGCGTGCGCGTCAAATCGAGTGTATCACCCGGCCCTGGCAGATCGGCTAAGGGTGCCGGACGGCATACAGGCCGCCACGGCTCTCTGCGGGCACGGATTATTATCGGAGGCCGAAGGCTACAGCCAATCCAGCGATTACTAAAGGGGTTTTTGTGTTGCTCTCTAAGCTGCTCGCAATGCGCTTTGTGTAGGAGCGGCCTTGTGTCGCGAAAGGGCTGCGAAGCAGCCCCAAGATTTCAGCGCAGATGCACAAATTGCTGGGGCTGCTTTGCAGCCCTTTCCGACCGGTCCGGCGCCCCGGCAAGGCCGCTCCTACAGGACGGTGTTGCCTGACAGAACAGGCATTACCCCTGCGGCGACAAGGCTGCCAGGTGCGCCGCCATAAGCATGGCAAACTCTTCCACGGTCATCTTCTGCCCATTGAAATCGACCATGCCATCGGCATAGTGCAGGCTGCTGACCACATCATCGCCCTGCACGGTGGCCATGCCGCTCTGCAGCGCCATCATGCCGACCATCTCACCCGCCTGCCCCGACTGCATGGCAATCGCCTGGGCGTCGGTCTGGCCTTCCAGCAGCGCCTGCAAGGTCGCCAGGTCACCGATCATCGGCTTGGACAGCGACAGCTTGCTCTTCACCTCAGTGATCATCTGCTTGCTCAGCTGGTCCGGCGGCAGGTCGAAACTGGTCGGTGCGGCAAAGTTCATCGACAAGTTGAAGCGGCTCTCGCCATTGGCGGTCTTGAACGACAAGTTCTCTACCGCCACCTTGGGCTTGGCGGCCAGCAGCTTCTGCAGGTCGCCCTGGAAACGGGCCTTTTCGGCATCGTCCATCTGGATTTGCGGCACCGGCTGGCCAGCGGCCGCGGCGGCTTCGAACTCTGCAAGGTGCGACTGGTACCACTTCGACAAAGCCTGCAGTGCCGGGGCATTGACCGAGGTGATGCTCACTGCCATCTGCGCCTTGCCGACCGCACGGCCGTCCCAGCTGATGTCGCCGACTTTGTAGTCAACGCGTCCGCCCACGGTATCCGGGCCTTCGAGGGTCTGCAGGGCGTTCTGCTCCACACCCTTGACCAGCAGCACCTGCTGTTTCGGCCCCAGGGTGACCTTGGCCTCGGTCAACAGCAGGTCGACATTACCCACATAGATGGCATCGTGCGCGGTGGCCGCCAGGTTGCCGCCAAGCTTCAGGCCCTGCAGCTCGAACGTAGCCGGTGGCTGGTCGTCACTCACCAGTTTCATGAGCAAGCGGTCGGCATGGCCGTGGAACTTCGAGGCCTTGCCATCCTTGTCACCACTCACCTCCAACTGCATGCCCGAAAAGTCGAGGCTGTTGCCGTCCGCCTTGTCGAGCTTAAGCGGCGCCAGTTGAATCTGGCTGACCACATCGCCGCCGTAACCCAGGCTGGTCTGCGCGCTGAGGGGGGCCTTATCGCCTGCGGCAGCGAACCACGGCGCGATGGCCTCGTCCTTCTGCAGCGTGCTGTTGCTGACGGCCAGCACCGGCATCAGCTTAAGCGCCTTGACCCGCGACCAGGGGAACGGGCCATGCTCGATCTGGTCGGTCACGCCCACGTCGAAGTTGATCACCTCGCCTTCACCCACGTTGATGTCACGGGCCTTGAGCCGGTACTGGGCGGTGCTGCTGAAGAAATGCTGCTCCAGCGACACTCGTTCGATGCTCATGCTGCCACCGGTAGTGACCAGAGCCTTTTGCAGCTCGGCATTGCTGCGGGCGACAGCGTTGTCCAGCTCGGCCGGTAGCTGCTTGCCGGTGTACCACGCGCCAGCGGTGGTTGCGACGGCGATGGCGATAGCCAGGCCGGAAAGGATGCCAACTGATTTCTTCATGAATTGAACCGATTGCTGTCCGTAAGGGCTGGGTAGGCGGCCAGGGGGCCACACCGAGTGCGAAGAGTATCACCCCCGCCAGAATGGGATGCGGGCCCATGTGCCGAAATCCTGCTTTTGGGAAGCGTCCGACACACCGATTAACCAAACGACCGCTTCGTTAATTTTTACGAACACTCAAATTGATCATAACCGCAAAAAAACGCGCAAGAACCGAACAAATTGCCAGTTAAATCGATAAATATTTCAATTACGTAACATCTTGTCATGTTTAACTTGACACTCACCTACCCATCGTTTTTTATTTTCACCACTTAGCGCGTCCCCCCGCGCCTTCCGCCGCTCCAACATAAAAGGTGAACAACATGGAGCCCACCCGCTCGCCCTTGCCGCATGCGCAATACACCGTGCCCGCCGTTTACGCCCAGCAGCAGGAGCCATGCCAGCATGCCGCATGACCACAGCGCTGCCGGTAACGGCCAACTTCGCAAATCCCTGCGCCTCTGGCACGTGATCATCATCGGCCTGGCCTACCTGACGCCGATGACCGTGTTCGACACCTTCGGCATCGTCAGCGGGATTACTGCCGGCCATGTACCCAGCGCCTATATCCTGGCGCTTGCCGGTATCCTGTTCACTGCCGTGAGCTACGGCACCCTGGTAAAACGCTTCCCGCAATCGGGCTCGGCCTACACCTACACCCAGCGCGCGATCAACCCGCACGTGGGCTTCCTGGTCGGCTGGTCGTCGCTGCTGGACTACCTGCTGCTGCCGATGGTCAATGCGCTGCTGGCCAAGCTGTACCTTTCGGCCATGTTCCCGGAAGTGCCGGAGTGGATCTGGGTGGCCGGCTTCGTCACCCTGATCAGCCTGATCAACATGCGCAGCGTGAACCTGGTGGCGCACTTCAACCTGCTGTTCGTGGGCGTGCAGGTAGCGATCATCGCCGTGTTCATCTACCTGTGCGTACGCGGCCTGGACCACGGCGAAGGGCTGGGGACGGCCTGGAGCCTGATGCCATTTGCCGACAGCCAGACCCAGTTCAGCGCCCTGGCCGCCGGTGCGACCATCCTGTGCTTCTCGTTCCTGGGCTTTGACGCAGTCACCTGCCTGTCCGAGGAAACCCGTGACCCGGCCGAGACCATCCCACGGGCGATCTTCCTCACCGCCCTGATCGGTGGCGTGGTGTTCATCACCGTGTCGTACTTCATACAGGCCTACTTCCCGACCATGGCGCGCTTCCATGACCAGGAAGCCGCCCTGCCGGAAATTGCCCTGTATGTCGGCGGCAAGCTGTTCCAGTCGATCTTCATTGCCTGCACCGTGATCAACACCATCGCCTCGGGCCTGGCCTCGCAGACCAGCGTCTCGCGCCTGCTGTACGTGATGGGCCGCGACAACGTGATCCCGGCCAGCGTGTTCGCCCGCCTGCATTCGCGCTATAAGACGCCGGTGCTGAACATTGCTGTGGTCGGCGTCATTTCGCTGTCGGCGATTTTCTTCGACCTGGTGACCGCCACCTCGATCATCAACTTCGGCGCCCTGGTCGCGTTCAGCTTCGTCAACCTGTCGGTAATCAACCACTGCTACCTGCGCGAAGGCAACCGCAAGGGCCTGGGCAACCAGTTGAAGTACCTGGTGCTGCCGACCATCGGTTTCTGCATTATTGTCTCGCTGTGGCTGGACCTGAATGCGCATTCTCTGATGTTTGGCGGCATCTGGGCTGCGCTCGGGCTGGTTTATCTGGGCTGGCTGACCAAAGCCTTCCGCGCGGCACCGCCCAACTACATTGCCGAATGACCCACGCTGCCAACAACGCCCGCGCCTGATCGCGGGCGTTGTACTTGATCGAAAAGGAAAGCCCTCATGCCGCTGCGTCGCCTCTCCATCCAGTGGAAGATCACCCTGCTCGCCGGCCTGTGCCTGCTGGCCATCGTCGCCTTGCTGGTGGCCACCTCACTGACCCAGGCGCAGCGCAGCGCTGCCCTGGTCAACCAGGCCAACACCGCCATGCTCGACAGCAGCGCGCGCCAGCGCCTGCAGGCCCACGCCGAAACCCAGGCCCTGCGCATCCAGCGTTACTTCATGGACGCCTACCAGTACGGCAACGGCTTTGCCCGCCTGGTGCAGGTGCTGAAGGCCCGTGGCGGCAGCGACCTGCGTGCCGAACTGACTCAGCAGGCGCGTGCCAGCCTGGCCGGCAACCCGGACGTGATCGGCCTGTACCTGGTGTTCCTGCCCAATGCCCTGGACCAGCAAGACACCCAGTACCGCGGCCAGGACGCCATGGGCAGCAACGAGAGCGGGCGTTTTTCGCTGTACTGGTCACAACCAAGCCCCGGCAACCTGGAACGTGAAGCCATGCCCGAATCGATGCTCGGCGATGCCAGCATCAGCAGCAACGGCGCGGCGAAGAACCGTTGGCTGACCTGCCCGCAGGACTCCGGCAGAACCTGCATGCTCGAACCGTATCTGGACGAGGTCAACGGCCGCCAGGTATTGATGACCAGCATTGCCCTGCCCCTGCTGGAGCACGGCAAGGTGGTCGGCGTGGTCGGCCTGGACATCGGCCTGGCCAACTTGCAGCAACTGAGCGTGGACGGCCGCCGCGAGCTGTTCGATGGCCAGGGCCAGGTGAGTATCGCCAGCGCCGCCGGCCTGCTGGCTGGCAACAGCCGCGACGACAGCTCGCTTGGCAAGCCCATGGACCAGGCAGTCGCCGACGGCCTGTTGCGCGTCGCCCACCCGTTCACGCCCATTCCAGGCGCTGCCCCATGGCAGGTCTTGCTGGAGCTGCCGGAAAGCGTGCTGCAGGCGCCCGCCGTGGCCCTCAACCAGCGCCTGGATGCACATAACCAGAGCGCCAACATGACCAGCCTGCTGATCGGCCTGGGCGCCGCCGTGGTCGGTTTACTGCTGGTGTGGCTGACCGCACGCGGCGTTACCCGGCCAATCCTGGCCGTGGCCGCACGCCTGGAAGACATCGCCAGTGGCGAAGGCGACCTCACCCGTCGCCTGGACTACGCCCGGCAGGACGAACTGGGCCAGCTCACCGGCTGGTTCAACCGCTTCCTCGACAAGCTGCAGCCGGTCATCGCCCAGGTCAAAGGCTCGCTGCATGAGGCCCGCGGCACTGCTGACCAGTCGGCCGCCATCGCCAGCCAGACCAGCAACGGCATGCAACAGCAGCACCGGGAAATCGAACAGGTGGCCACTGCCGCCAACGAAATGAGCGCCACTGCGCTGGATGTAGCCCACAACGCTTCGCAGGCAGCCCAGGCCGCACGGGCCGCCGACCAGGCCAGCCAAGAGGGCCTGCAACTGATCGACAGCACGCGCCAGGGCATCGACCGCCTGGCTGCCGGCATGAACACCGCCATGGACGAGGCACGCGCCCTGGAAGGCCGCAGCGGGCAGATCGGCTCGGTGCTGGAGGTGATTCGCACCATCGCCGAGCAAACCAACCTGCTGGCACTCAATGCCGCCATCGAAGCGGCCCGCGCCGGCGAAGCCGGGCGTGGCTTTGCCGTAGTCGCCGACGAGGTGCGCGGGCTGGCCCAACGCACCCAGGTGTCGGTGGAGGAAATCCGCCAGGTCATTGAAGGCTTGCAGCAAGGCACGCAGGATGTGGTGGGCGCCATGCACGAAGGCCAGCGCCAGGCGCAGGACAGTGCCGCACGAATGGAACAGGCATTGCCAGCCCTGCAACGCATTGGCGAGGCGGTGGCGGTGATCAGCGACATGAACCTGCAAATTGCCTCGGCCGCAGAAGAGCAGAGCGCAGTGGCCGAGGAAGTGAACCGCAACGTGGCCGGCATTCGCGATGTGACAGAATCGCTGGCCGGCCAGGCCGATGAATCGGCACGCATCAGCCAGGCCCTGAACCGGCTGGCCAACCAGCAGCAGGCGCTGATGGAGCAGTTTCGCGTCTAACCCGCAAGGGCCCTATCGCCGGCAAGCCAGCTCCCACAGAGAGCTCGCCGAGCTTGAGGTCTGTGCAAAACCTGTGGGAGCTGGCTTGCCGGCGATAGGGCCCTGATAGGCACTACAGCATCATCGACTTTACCGAGCACACTCTATGCAAAACCCAACCCGCTCCATCTTCTTCGACATCACCAGCGAACAGGGCCTGTTACGCACCTCGATCGCCGTCACCCTGTTCATCGCCAGCATCGGCATCGCCTTCGGCGTGGCCTCCGGCTCCTACTCCATCGTCTTCGACGGCGTCTACTCGCTGGTCGACGCCAGCATGAGCGGCCTGTCGCTGGTGGTGGTCAAGCTGATCACCTCGCACACCACCAGCGTGCAGATGTCCCGCAAGCTGCGCGAGCGCTTCACCATGGGCTTCTGGCACCTGGAACCGATGGTGCTGGCACTCAACGGCATCCTGCTCAGCGGCGTGGCCATCTACGCGCTGATCAACGCCGTCAGCAGCCTGCTGCAAGGCGGCCGTCACCTGGAGTTCGGCATTGCCATGGTCTATGCCGTGCTGACCGTGATCACCTGCGTGACCATCGCCGTGATCGAGGCGCGCGCCAACCGCACGCTGAAGTCGGACTTCGTGCGCATGGACGTCAAGGGCTGGGTGATGTCGGCCAGCATCACCGCTGCGCTGCTGGTCGCCTTCTGCTTTGGGTATGCGGTGCAGGGCACGTCGCTTGAATGGGTATCGCCCTACATCGACCCGGCGGTTTTGGCGCTGGTGTGTCTGGTAATCGTGCCACTGCCGATGTCGGTGGTGCGCCAGGCGCTGTCGGAGATCTTCCTGGTCACCCCTGGCGACCTCAAGCTGCACGTGGATGAAGTGGCCAAGGCTTTCGTCGCCCGCCATGGGCTGCAGTCGTACCGGGCCTATGTGGCCAAGGTCGGGCGCTCGCGGGAGATCGAGTTGTATTTCATCGTGCCCAAGGCCATGGCCGCGAAGACGATCGATGAATGGGATGCGTGGCGCAACGAGATTGGCGATGCCGTGGGCGGTGAAGGGCCGGACCGCTGGCTGACGGTGGTGTTCACTGGTGACCCTGAGTGGGCTGAATAGCCAACCTGAGGCTTGTGCGATCCCTGTAGGAGCGGCCTTGTGTCGCGATCGGGCTGCGAAGCAGCCCCAGGGTTTCAGCGCCGATGCATAAATTGCCGGGCTGCTTTGCAGCCCGATCGCGACACAAGGCCGCTCCTACAGGGGGACCGCGCAACCCCAAAAGCCAGTGGATAACGAAAAAGCCCGCGACCATTGCTGGTAGCGGGCTTTGACGTACTGTGTATGGTGGGTCGTGTAGGATTCGAACCTACGACCAATTGGTTAAAAGCCAACTGCTCTACCAACTGAGCTAACGACCCGTTGGATGGCGCGTATAATACTGATTTCTAACGGGAAATCAATACCCCATCACAATTTTTCAAGCGTAGCGCGTTGGGTCTTGCACACCGGCGGCCTTGAAACCGTCGGCGCGCAGGCGGCAACTGTCGCATTTGCCACAGGCACGGCCATCGTCGTCGGCCTGGTAGCAAGACACGGTCAGGCTGTAGTCCACACCACGGGACATGCCGGCTTGCACGATCTGTGCCTTGCTCATGCTCTGCAGCGGCGCCTGGATGCGGAAGCCCTGCCCTTCTACCCCGGCCTTGGTCGCCAGGTTGGCCATGCGCTCGAAGGCCTCAACGAACTCGGGGCGGCAATCCGGGTAACCGGAATAGTCCACTGCGTTGACGCCAATGAAAATATCCCGCGCTTCCAGCACTTCTGCCCAGCCCAGGGCCAGCGACAGGAACACGGTGTTACGCGCCGGCACGTAGGTGACCGGAATACCTTCGCCGGGGGTTTCCGGCACGTCGATGCTGCTGTCGGTCAATGCCGAGCCGCCAATGCCATCAAGGCTCAGGCCAATCACCTTGTGCTCCACCACGCCCAGGTCGCGGGCCACGCGGGCGGCAGCGTTCAGCTCGGCCCGGTGGCGCTGGCCATAGTCGAAACTCATGGTGTAGCAGCTGTAGCCTTCGGCCTTGGCCATGGCTACCACGGTGGCCGAGTCCAGGCCGCCCGACAACAGGATTACTGCGCGTTTTTCGGTCATGTGTGCTTGCTCCTCAATCAACGTCCGGGTTCGTCGTTCCACAGCAGCTTGTGCAGCTGCAGCTGGAAGCGCACGGGCAGGTTGTCGGCAACGATCCAGTCGGCCAGGTCGCTGGCCTTCACTTGGTGATGGCTGGGCGAGAACAACACCTCACCGGCACGCTCGGCCAGGTTGTACTGGATGAGCTTGGAAACCGCCCAGTCGTAGTCCTCACGGGAACAGATGACGAACTTGACCTGGTCATTGCGGGTCAGCTGTTCGATGTTCGAGTAGAGGTTACGGTGCGACTCCTCCGAACCCGGGGTCTTCAGGTCGACCACGCGGCTGACACGGGTGTCGGTGCCGGCGATATCCAGCGCGCCGCTGGTCTCCAGCGACACCTCGTAACCGGCATCGCACAGCCGCTGCAACAACGGCAAGGCGTTGGGCTGGGCCAGTGGCTCACCCCCAGTGACGCAGACATAGCGTGGCTTGAAACCCGCCACTTGCTCAAGGATCGAATCGAGGGTGCGAACGGTACCACCACTGAAGGCATAGGCACTGTCGCAGTACTGGCAGCGCAGGGGGCAGCCGGTGAGCCGCACGAATACCGTGGGCAGCCCAGCCGTTCGCGTTTCACCCTGCAACGAGTAAAAGACTTCGGTGATGCGTAATGTGTCTTGCATGCTCGCCACGGGCGTGACAGCTAAACAGGCTGTCCGCCTCCGTCAGGCACTGTCGCGGACTCGACATGGCGTTATCCGCAGCAGCGTGTTTATGAAAAAAGGGCACAGATTCTAACGAAAAAACCCGCGACTGGCGCGGGTTTCTTTTGAACGGTACTGCTACAACGCTTACAGCTTTTGCAGGTCACGCTGGGCCAGTTGCGCGGCAGAGGTGCCGGGGTACTGGGTGATGACCTGTTGCAGGATGCCCTTGACCTTGTCGGTGTGGCCCATGCGGCGCTCGACATCGGCCAGTTTGTACAGCGAATCTGGCACCTTGCTGTGCTTCGGATACTTCTGGCTGACCTGGGCAAAGGCCTGGCTAGCGCCTGGCAGGTCACCCTTGGCCAGGTTCACTTCACCCAACCAGTACTGGGCGTTGCCGGCATACTGGCTGTTCGGGTACTTGCGCAGGAACGCGTTGAACGCCTGGCTGGCCTTGTCGAAGTCTTTCTGCTTGATCAGGTCGAAAGCGGCATCGTAGTAGAGCTTTTCTTTCGCCGGATCACCGGGCTCGCTACTGGCGGCCGGTTGTTGCGCAGCAGCACCGGCTGCTGCACCGGAGGCGGCATTGGATGCACCACCGGAGGAATTGTCAGGGGTTGCGGCAGGCGCAGCGCCACTGTTGATGCGACGGTCCAGGTCCTGGTATCGCTCCAGGTTTTCCTGCTTCATGCGCGACACATCGTTCTGCAGCTCTTCGATGATGCCTTGCTGGCGGGAAAGCTGGTCCTGCATCTGTTGCAGCTGCATGAACAGCTGACCCTGTGCAGAGGCAGGGGCCGAAGCCCCCGACCCGGCATAGGCGCCGCTCGTGCCATAACCCGCAGGCGGATAACTGCCTGCGTTGTCATCTACTACAGGGACCTCAGCCCAGGCCGCGAGCGGCAGGCTGAGTGCGAGGACGGTTACTACACGGCGGCACATACGCATAAGAACTTACTTACGCAGTTCTACGCGACGGTTCTGAGCCCAGGACTGCTCGTCGTTGCCGGTAGCAACTGGACGCTCTTCGCCGTAGGAAACCAGTTCCAGCTGAGCAGGGGAAACGCCCTGCAGAACCAGGTAGCGCTGAACGGCTTTCGCACGACGCTCACCCAGAGCCATGTTGTACTCGCGGGTGCCGCGCTCGTCGGTGTTGCCTTCCAGAACAACGCGGTTGCCGTTGGACTTCAGGTCCTTGGCGTGAACGTCCAGAGCGCGCATGGCTTCTGGCTTCAGGTCCGAGCTGTCGTATTCGAAGTAGAAGGTGGTGATTGCGCGCAGGGCGGCTTCTTCGCTCAGGGAACCGTCAACTGCGCCAGTGTTGGCACCGTAGCCAGCGTTAGGATCTACAGCAGCGCCTTCGCCTGCGTTGTCACCGCCCTTCGAGGAGCAACCTACAGCTACGGCCATGGCCAGTGCCAGCGCAGCAAATTTACCAAACTTCAGCATTTCCATCGTGAAACTCCTAATGAAACCCCAGTGTGTTAAGCAAAACGTATTACGCCGCAATCAGTTCAGGTAAGGGGACCAGGACGGTTCTCTGACTTCGCCTTGAGCGGTAGGAAGTGGGAGCCTCACGCGGCCATTAAGCGACACGAGCATCAAGACTCCCCGGCCCTGCTGGCGGGTGGCGTAGATTAGCATGGTGCCGTTAGGCGCAACAGTGGGAGACTCATCAAGACTTGTTTCAGACAGAATCTTTACACTTCCGCGTTGCAAGTCCTGTGCCGCCACTTTGAAGTTGGTAAAGCCCTGTTGGCGATGGATCATCACCAGGGTTTTTTCGTCTGCCGAAAGTTTCGGGTTGGCGTTGTAGTTACCCACGAACGTTACACGCTCGGCACCACCACCACTGACCGACTGTTTGTAGATCTGCGGTTTGCCGCCACGGTCGGAAGTGAAGTAAAGGGTGTTGCCATCTTTACCCCAGAACGGCTCGGTATTGATACCCGGGCCTGCGGTGACGCGGCTGATCTGGCGCGAAGCCACGTTCATCACGTAAATGTCCGGGTTGCCGTCTTTCGACAGCACGAACGCCAGGCGCGAACCGTCGGGCGACCAGGCTGGCGCGCCGTTCAAGCCTTCGAAGTTGGTCACCTGCTCGCGGCGGCCGGTATCGATGTTCTGCACAAAGATGCGTGGGCGCTTCTGCTCGAACGACACGTAGGCGATACGCTTGCCATCCGGTGCAAAGCGCGGCGACAGGATCGGCTCACGCGATTGCAGCAGGGTCACTGCACGTGCACCGTCGTAGTCCGAACGCTGCAGGGTGTAGCGGGTGTTGTTGGTGGAGAAACGCTCGGCCGTCACGTACAGCATGCGGGTAGAGAACGCACCCTTGATGCCGGTGAGCTTCTCGAACGACTGGTCGGCAATGTAGTGCGCCATGTCGCGCAGCTGGTCGGTGCTGCCCGCCACGCTACCGGTCAGCACTTGCTGCTCGGTGGCGACGTTGAACAGCGCGTACTGCACCTGCAGGCGACCGCCCGACGGCACGATGCTGCCAACCATCACGTACTGGGCACCCAGCGCTTTCCAGTCACGGAAGATCACTTCGCTGGCCTGCGACGGCTGGCTGATCATGTTCTGCCGCGGAATCGGCGAGTAGTAGCCGGAGTTGCGCAGGTCGTTACCAATGATGTCGGCGATGTCTTCGGGCAGCACGCTGCCGCCCTGCATACCGAAGGGTACGACCGCAATGGGTGTGGCCCGGTCGCTGCCGCTGGTGACCAGGATGTTCTTTTCCTCTGCCACCGCCATGCCTGCCACGCAGCAGAGCATGACCAGCAGTCCTCTCAGACGTTTAATCACAACGCTAGATCCTCAGGTGTAAATGTCATCTTGAACGAACGATAACGGTTGAAATCGCTCGGCTTCATACCCTGCATTTCGGTCAAACGACCAATGTTCTTGACCGCAGCCACCGCCGAACTGTCGTACGGGCCGTCACCACTGGACCGGGCCACGCTGACACTGGTAATGGTGCCGTCCGGCAACATGTTGACCTGCAGGGTCACCGTCATGCCCTTGCGCGCGGAAGGTGGGCGCGCCCAGCCCTCGGCTGCGCGCATGCGGATCAGGTCGTCGAAGTCGCCGGCCACCTGGTCCCCTTGCTCGTCAGCCAGCGCCTGCTGCCGCTCGGTGGTGTCAGACAACAGCTCGGCCAGGGCCTGGGCCTTCTTGTCTTCTGCCGCCTTGCGGGCCGCTTCCTGTGCCTTTTTCTTCTGGGCGTCTGCAGCGGCCTTTTTCTTGGCCTCTTCAGCTGCCTTCTTCTTCGCATCCTCGGCCGCCGCTTTCTTTTTGGCGTCCTCGGCTGCTTTCTTCTTGGCCTCTTCGGCTGCCTTTTTCTTGGCATCCTCGGCGGCTTGTTTCTTCGCCTCTTCAGCGGCCTCTTTCTTGGCCTCTTCTTCGGCTTTTTTCTTGGCTTCTTCCTCGGCCTTCTTCTTGGCGATGTCAGCCTGCTGCTTCTCGGCGGCTTTCTTCGCCTCTTCGGCCTTCTTGGCTTCCGCGGTTTTCTTGGCCTCGGCGGCTTCGGCCGCCTTGGCAGCGTCCTCGGCTTTTTTCGCTTCGGCGGCTTCACGGGCCTCTTCGGCCTTTTGAGCGGCGTCGGCTTTCTTTTGTTCCGCAGCCTTCACGGCTTCCTGCTCGACCTTCTTCTGCTCCAGCTGCTCGACTTCGGTCTGGCGCGACGCGGTTTTCTTCGCTTCCCCGGCAATCTTCTGATTGGTCTGGGTAGTCGCCTGGCTCTTGGACTTGAGCTGGTACAGGGTAGCCTGAACAATCGGCTTGGATGGCGGCAGCTCAGGCGTCATGGCAAAACTGACGAACAGCAGGGCGAACACCAGCACATGCAGGCCGATGGCCCAGACACTGGGCCAGAAGTAGCTTTCCGAGGCGGATGGCTCTCGCTGTTGCATCAGGGCGCCTCGGTAATCAGGCCAACGTTACCGACACCGGCCTTCTGCAACCCGCCCATGGCGCCCATGACGGCGCCGTAGTCGACAGCCTTGTCTCCCCGGATGAACACCTGGGTCTGCTTGCCCTGGTCACGGCCGGCGGCAATGATCTTGGTCACTGCGCTGGTCATGTCGGGCAAGGTCATGGCCTTGTCCATCTGCTTGTCGGTATCGACTTCGCTGCCGAGGTTCCAGTAGTAGGTTTTATCGGCCTTGATGGAAATGGTGAGGATCTGGACGTTGTTGTCCTGCGGCAAGGCTTCGCTGGAAACCTTGGGCAGGTCGACCTTCACACCCTGGTTGAGCATGGGCGCCGTCACCATGAAGATGACCAGCAGCACCAGCATCACGTCGATGTAGGGCACCACGTTCATCTCGGCGACGGGCTTGCGTTTGTGGCGAACTCGGGCCATGGGCTTCTACCTGATTACTCTTCGCTGGTGTGCACTTTGCGGTGCAGGATCGCCTGGAACTCGTCGGCGAAGGTGTAGTAACGGCCGATCAGCACTTCGCTACGCGCGGCGAAACGGTTGTAGGCAATAACGGCCGGGATAGCCGCGAACAGGCCGATGGCGGTGGCGATCAGCGCTTCGGCAATACCCGGAGCAACCGTGGCCAGGGTGGCCTGTTGGGCGCTGGCCAGGCCGCGGAAAGAGTTCATGATGCCCCACACGGTACCGAACAGGCCGATGTACGGGCTGGTAGAACCGACGGTGGCCAGGAACGGCAGACTCTGCTCGAGCTTTTCTTCCTCGCGCGAAATGGCCACGCGCATGGCACGGCCAACCCCTTCCATGACCGCGTCCGGGTCAACACCCGGCTGCTGGCGCAGGCGCGAGAATTCCTTGAAACCGGCGCGAAATACCTGCTCGACACCGGAATCCGGGTCAGGGTTGCTGCCTGCCTGACGGTACAGCTTGGACAGGTCGATGCCCGACCAGAAGCGCTCCTCGAAGGCATCCAGCGCACGACGACCGGCGCGCAGCATGGTGCTGCGCTGGAAGATCATGATCCATGAAGTGACCGAGGCGGCCACCAGGGTCAGCATTACCAGCTGAACTACCACGCTGGCATTGCTGACCAGACTCCACATGGAGGTATGGTCGACGACGTTAGCTTCCACGCTTATTCTCCTGCGTTCGATTGATTACCCGAGCCGTCCGCCGCAAAGGCGTCGCGCAGCTGGGGGGGTATGGCTCGGGGTTTGAAAGTGTCGGCACGCACTGCGGCCACCAGGAACTGCCCTTCGCAGAGCAGCGTTTCATCCTTTTCCCGCCAGACCTGCTGTACAAAACGCAGGCTGGCGCGATTGAGTTCAAGTACTTGCGCGGTGACTCGCAGTTCGTCGTCCAGCCGCGCCGGCGCGTGATAGCGCGCTTCGCTGGAATGGACCACGAACAGCAGGTTGTCTTCGGCCAGCAGCGACTGGGAAAACCCCAGGTGCCGCAGGCGTTCGGTGCGCGCGCGCTCCATGAATTTCAGGTAATTGACGTAATACACCACGCCACCGGCATCGGTATCTTCGTAATAGACGCGACAACGGTGTGCGAACGGTTCCAGGCCATTTTGCGCGCGCATACTCTAGTGCTTACTCCTCAGCTTGCCAATCCGCTGTGGCAACTGTTTTTTGTTCATTAATGTCTTATTGCCAGCGCACCTTCGGCATGCCAGCGCTAGGACCACGAAAAGTCGCTTTTGATCTGTCATTCATCGGCCGGCTCGGAAAAATCGCCCCCCTCCCCCAGGCGCCCGGGAATATTCAGACCGAAGTGCAGGTAGGCATGCCGGGTGACTACACGGCCACGTGGCGTACGCATGATGTAACCCTGCTGGATCAGGTACGGCTCCAGCACGTCCTCGATGGTGTGGCGCTCTTCGCTGATGGCTGCTGCCAGGTTGTCGACGCCCACCGGGCCACCGTCGAACTTCTCGATCATGGTCAGCAGCAGGCGGCGGTCGGAATGGTCAAAGCCGCGCTCGTCGACGTCCAGCAGGTTCAGCGCCATGTCGGCCACGGCCTTGGTGATGTGGCCCTTGCCACGCACCTCGGCATAGTCGCGCACGCGGCGCAGCAGGCGGTTGGCGATACGTGGCGTACCGCGGGCGCGACGGGCGATCTCGTAGGCGCCCTGGTCTTCGATGGCCAGGCCAAGGATGTTGGCCGAGCGGCTGACGATGGTGGACAGGTCCTTGTCGCTGTAGAACTCCAGGCGCTGGACGATACCGAAGCGGTCACGCAATGGGTTGGTGAGCATGCCGGCGCGGGTGGTCGCCCCCACCAGGGTGAACGGTGGCAGGTCGAGCTTGATCGAACGGGCCGCAGGGCCTTCGCCGATCATGATGTCGAGCTGGAAGTCTTCCATGGCCGGGTACAGCACCTCTTCGACGACCGGCGACAGCCGGTGGATTTCGTCGATGAACAGCACGTCGTGCGGTTCGAGGTTGGTCAACATGGCCGCGAGGTCGCCCGGGCGCTCGAGGATAGGCCCCGAGGTGCTCTTTACCGACACGCCCATTTCATGGGCGATGATGTTGGCCAGGGTAGTCTTGCCCAGGCCTGGCGGGCCGAAGATCAGGGTGTGGTCGAGCGACTCGCTACGGCCACGGGCGGCCTGGATGAACAGCGCCATCTGTTCGCGCACCACTGGCTGGCCGATGTATTCGTCCAGGCTCAGCGGGCGGATTGCACGGTCCTGGACTTCTTCACGGTCGCGGCCGCTGGCGGCGATCAGGCGGTCGGCTTCGATCACTTGGTAATCATCCCTTTCAGGCTGCGGCGGATCAGTTCTTCACTGCTCAGGCCGGCCTTGTCCTTGATCGCGGCGATGGCCTTGCTCGCCTCCTGCGGCTTGTAGCCCAGCGAGACCAGGGCGCTGACCGCATCGGCCTCGGCGCTGGACTCGCTGGCGACCGGCAACGGCCCGTCGGACACCAGGGTAAACATGGCCGGGGAGGTTTCCCAGGCCTTGAAGCGGTCCTTGAGCTCGACCAGCAGGCGTTCGGCGGTCTTTTTACCGACGCCGGGCACGCGCACCAGCGCTGAGGTGTCCTGGGCCTGCACGCAGCGCACCAGCTCGTCCACTTCCAGCCCGGACATCAGCGCCAGGGCCAGCTTCGGCCCTACGCCGTTCAGGCGGATCAGCTCGCGGAACAGTTCGCGCTCGCGTTTTTCGGCAAAACCGTAGAGCAGGTGGGCGTCTTCGCGCACCACCAGGTGGGTGTGCACGGTAACGGTTTCGCCCACTTTGGGCAGACGGTACAGCGTGGTCATGGGAACTTCCAGTTCGTAGCCCACGCCGTTGACGTCGATAATCAGGTGCGGCGGCTGTTTCTCCGCCAGGGTGCCGCGCAAACGTCCAATCACGTTCCGATCCTTCCTCTCGGGGAGCCGGTCAAAGACCGCTCAACCCTATCAGCAAATGCAGCGGGTGAATGCTTCACCCGGACAAATTTTGTATCTGCGCATGAAGCGCTCAAAGACGCAAGCGCCCACCGCGCCGCCGCGCCGTGGCCAGGCCATGCGGCACCAGGCTGGAACGGGTATGGGCGTGGCACAGGGCAATCGCCAGGGCGTCGGAGGCGTCGATCTGCGGCTTTTGCGTCAGTTTCAACAGGTGCATGACCATCATCATCACCTGCTCCTTGTTGGCCCCACCGGTGCCGGCCACGGCCTGCTTGACCTGGGTAGCGCTGTATTCGGCGATTTCCAGGCCAGCCTCGGCAGCGGCGACAATAGCCGCGCCGCGGGCCTGCCCAAGTTTTAGCGCCGAGTCGGCGTTGCGGGCCATGAACACCCGCTCGATGCCCATGGTCACCGGGCCATGCTGGGCGATGATTTCACTGACACCACGAAAAACGATCTGCAGCCGCTCGTGCAACTCGCCGCTGCCGGTGCGGATACAGCCCGACGCCACGTACTCGCAACCCCGGGCGGTCTGGCGGACAACGCCATAGCCGGTGATGCGCGAGCCGGGGTCGATACCTAGAATCAGAGTCATAGTGCCTGTCGTACAAAGCTCATGTTTTAACACCACTGGGGCCGCTGCGCGGCCCATCGCCGGCAAGCCAGCTCCCACAGGTACAGCGCATTTCCTGAAGCTTGTGCTGTACCTGTGGGAGCTGGCTTGCCGGCGATGGGCTGCACAGCAGCCCCAATAGCAGCCTTGACTCGGAGAGTCAGGAGACCTTAGCCGAGGTTTTCCATGATCTCATCGGAAATCTGGGCATTGGAGTAGACGTTCTGCACGTCATCCAGGTCTTCGAGCATGTCGATCAGCTTGAGCACTTTTTCGGCACCGTCCTGGTCGAGTTCCGCACTGGTGGTCGGCTGCATGACGATTTCCGCGTCAGCGGCCTTGAAACCGGCCTCTTCCAGGGCGTTCCGCACGGCATAGAAGCTGTTGAACGAGGTGAAGACCTCGAACGAACCGTCGTCGTTGGCCACCACGTCGTCGGCGTCGGCCTCCATCGCCGCTTCCATCAACGCGTCTTCGTCCACACCCGGAGCAAAGCTGATCTGCCCCTTGCGTTCGAACAGGTAAGCCACCGAGCCGTCGGTCCCGAGGTTGCCGCCACACTTGGTGAAGGCATGGCGCACGGCGGCGGCGGTACGGTTGCGGTTGTCGGTCATGGTTTCGACCATGATCGCCACGCCGCCCGGGCCGTAACCTTCGTAGCTGAGCTCTTCGACGTTGTCGCTTTCGTTGGTGCCAGCACCACGGGCCACGGCGCGGTCGATGATGTCGCGGCTCATGTTGGCGCCCAGGGCCTTGTCCAGCGCCAGGCGCAGGCGTGGGTTGGATGCCGGGTCAGGGCCGCCCTGCTTGGCAGCGACCGTCAGTTCGCGGATCCACTTGGTGAAGACCTTGCCTCTTTTGGCATCCTGGCGCTCTTTGCGGTGCTTGATGTTCGCCCACTTGGAATGACCAGCCATAACGACTCCGAATTCTTTGAATCACAAACAGCCCCGCCCCTTGACGGGGCGGGACGGGAAAATGCCTGCGCCGAAACGCAAAGGCGCATCCATGTGGATGCGCCCGGGACTGCTTATTCGACCTTGGTCTGTTCGCGCAGTCGGATGTGCAGCTCGCGCAGGGCCTTCGCGTCGACCAGGCCAGGGGCCTGGGTCATGACACACGCAGCGCTCTGGGTTTTCGGGAAGGCAATCACTTCACGAATCGACTGGGCGCCGGTCATCAGCATGACCAGGCGGTCCAGGCCGAAGGCCAGGCCACCGTGAGGCGGTGCACCGAACTTCAGGGCGTCGAGCAGGAAACCGAATTTCTCTTCCTGTTCTTCTGCTTCGATACCCAGCAGGCGGAACACGGCCTGCTGCATCTCTTTGCGATGGATACGGATCGAACCGCCACCCAACTCGGTACCGTTCAGGACCATGTCGTAGGCACGCGACAGCGCGGTGGCCGGGTTGGCCTCGAGCTCTTCCGGGGTGCACTTCGGCGCGGTGAACGGGTGGTGCAGCGCAGTGAAGCTGCCGTCTTCGTTCTCTTCGAACATCGGGAAGTCGACGACCCACATCGGCGCCCACTCGCAGGTCAGCAGCTCGAAGTCGTGGCCCAGGCGGATACGCAGCGCGCCCAGCGCTTCGCTGACCACCTTGAACTTGTCGGCACCGAAGAACACGATGTCGCCGTCTACGGCGCCAACGCGGTCGAGGATGTTGTTGAGGTTGGCCTCAGGGATGTTCTTGACGATCGGCGACTGCAGGCCTTCGACGCCCTTGGCGCGCTCGTTGACCTTGATGTAGGCCAGGCCCTTGGCACCGTAGATGCCAACGAACTTGGTGTACTCGTCGATCTTGCTGCGCGGCATGCTGGCGCCGCCTGGCAGGCGCAGGGCGGTCACGCGGCACTTCGGATCGTTGGCCGGGCCGGCGAATACCTTGAAATCGACATCTTTCAACTGGTCGGCAACATCAACCAGTTCCAGCGGGTTACGCAGGTCTGGCTTGTCGGAACCGTAGCGGCGCATGGCTTCTTCGAAGGTCATGTGCGGGAATTCGCCGAATTCCAGGTCGAGCACTTCCTTGAACAGCTTGCGGATCATGCTTTCGGTCAGGCCCATGATCTCGCTTTCATCGAGGAAGCTGGTCTCGATGTCGATCTGGGTGAATTCCGGCTGGCGGTCGGCCCGCAGGTCTTCGTCACGGAAGCACTTGGCGATCTGGTAGTAACGGTCGAAGCCGGCGACCATCAGCAACTGCTTGAACAGCTGCGGCGACTGCGGCAGGGCGAAGAAGCTACCGGCGTGGGTACGGCTAGGTACCAGGTAGTCGCGCGCGCCTTCCGGGGTAGCACGGGTGAGGATCGGGGTTTCGACGTCGAGGAAGCCGTTTTCGTCGAGGAAGCGACGGATGCTGCTGGTAATGCGCGAACGCAGGCGCAGCTTGTCGGCCATTTCCGGGCGACGCAGGTCGATGAAGCGGTAGCGCAGGCGGGTTTCCTCGCCGACGTCGGAGTATTCGTTCAGCGGGAACGGCGGGGTTTCCGCTTCGTTGAGCACGGTCAGCTGGTAGCCGAGAATCTCGATGGCGCCGGAGGCCATGTTGGCGTTGACCGCACCTTCAGGGCGCTTGCGGACCTTGCCGGTAAGCTGCACGACGTACTCGCTGCGCACGCGGTCGGCGGCGGCGAAGGTTTCGGCGCGATCCGGGTCGAACACGACCTGGGCCATGCCTTCGCGGTCACGGATGTCGAGGAAGATCACCCCGCCGTGGTCGCGGCGACGATGGACCCAGCCGCAAAGGGTGACTTCCTGGCCGTCCAGGCTCTCGTTCAGTTGGCCGCAATAATGGCTGCGCATCATGATGGTGGTTTCGCTTCTCGTGATTCGTGTATTCGGTGGAGGCCTTGGCCGCCCGGAGGGCTAATACTGCAAGACCCGGTCACAGCATTCAACTCAGTCGGCCTTGTCGCCGCCTGCCAGATTCTTTTTTGCCCCGGTCTTGAAGTCGGTTTCGTACCAACCGTTACCGCTCAGGCGGAAGCCTGGCACCGACAGCAGCTTCTTCAGCGCTGGCGCCTGACAGGCCGGGCAATCGGTCAGCGGCGCGGCGCTGATCTTCTGCAGCGCTTCCATACGGTGATCGCAGGATGCACATTGATAGTCATAAAGGGGCATGGGTGTCTCTCGTCAACCATAACGCTGGCTGCCGGGGCAGCAAAAAGCGGGATTATATATGGTTAGCAAGCACTGCGCAGCCCGCCAGGCGATCAGCGCACACTTGGCGGGTCTTGCAGCCACGCCACGCAGATGACCCGAATCAGCCCGCTGAAGTTGCGCACCCCGCCCTGGCGCAGGTGGACTTCACGGTCGACATAGGACAATACCGCACTGACCGAACAGCGGTTGGCGGCGGCGATGCGCTCGAGGATGCCCCAGTAGACGGCCTCCAGGCGCAGGCAGGTGGAAAAGCCGTTGAGCCGTACCGAGCGCGACACCGGTTGGGTCTGCAACATGTCGAAATCCGCCTTGAACGGGTCGATGCACTGTTTTCCCGGCCAACGCCCCTGGCCAATTACACGCTTGCTCGCTTGCATCATGCGCCACACTTCCTCGTCACAGGTACCAGGTGGCCTATGAAGCGCTGATGGGCGAGATTAAAGCAGCGGCAAAGTGTTCCTGCACAAAATACATAAGGCCTTCACATGACCTGTGGGAGCGGCCTTGTGTCGCGATGGGCTGCGCAGCAGCCCCGGCAATCTGTGCCAAGGCTGCAATTTTTGGGGCTGCTGCGCAGCCCATCGCGACACAAGGCCGCTCCTACAGAGATCAGTGCAGGCCGGACGGATCTGTGAACTCAGTTGCCGTCGAGCAGCACCCGCAGCATCCACGCGGTCTTCTCGTGCACCTGCATGCGCTGGGTCAGCAGGTCGGCGGTCGGTTCGTCACTGACCTTGTCCACCACCGGGAAAATGCTGCGCGCGGTGCGCACCACGGCTTCCTGGCCCTGCACCAACTGGCGGATCATCTCTTCCGCAGGAGGCACCCCTTCCTCCTCCTTGATCGACGAGTGCCGTGCATAGAATGCATACGACCCCGGCGCCGGGAAGCCCAGCGCGCGGATGCGCTCGGCGATCGAGTCGACCGCCAGCGCCAGTTCGTTGTACTGCTCTTCGAACATCAGGTGCAGGGTACGGAACGACGGGCCGGTGACGTTCCAGTGAAAGTTATGGGTTTTCAGATACAGCACGTAGGTATCCGACAACAGGCGGGACAGCCCATCGACGATGGACTTGCGATCTTCTTCACTGATACCGATATCGATTGCCATGAAGTTCCCCTTTCCATAAGGCTTGAGACTCAAGCGGGCGCCGACCACTGTAGCAACACTTGGCGCCTGGCGCATGTGACATGGCGCAACACTTCGCCCGCCGGGCGGCCTGCGGTTTGAGTAGCCTGCGGCTTTACTGTTAAATAGGCACGGTGCCACCCGTGCGGACTGTCATTGCCGGGTGCATAGGCTGGCCTGCCACGTGTTCGCGCTTTACACCTCATGCGCACCGTGCTGCCAGCTCTTCCTGTGATCGGCCTTATCAACTGTGAGCCAACCCCATGTTCAAGATCGTCCATCTGGTGACGGGCGTGGCAGCTTTGCTGCTATCGCTCATGCCCAGCCTGAAAACCGATGCAACACCCTTCCTGCAGCAACCCGACGCGGTCTACCTGGCCCTGCTCGGCCTGCTTAACCTGGTCCTGGCCCCGGTCGTGCCCCTGTATTACCGCGGTGCACGCCAACAGCTGCAACACCTGGCCTGCGCCTTGCTGGTGGTCGCCGTGGTGCTGCAGACCCTCACCCTGCTGGCCCGCCCGGAAATGGGCAACCTGGCTGCCCTGGTTTGCGCCACGCTGGCCGTGGCCCTGCACCTGGCCGTGGGCTTTGCCCGCAGCCCGCGCAAGGCACGCAACAGCCAGCACACGGTGCAAGATGGCGGCAATCGCGATACCGGTACCGTCAAATGGTTCAACACGTCGAAAGGCTTTGGCTTCATTTCCCGTGACTCGGGTGATGACATCTTCGTGCACTTTCGCGCCATTCGTGGCGAAGGCCACCGCATTCTGGTTGAAGGGCAGCGCGTGGAATTTTCGGTAATGCACCGTGACAAGGGCCTACAGGCTGAAGACGTGGTGGCCGTTACCCGCCGCTGATCGCCACATGCGCCATATCAGGCGAATGCACGATCCCTGTAGGAGCGGCCTTGCGTCGCGAAAGGGCTGCAAAGCAGCCCCAGCAATATTTGCAACTCTGCTGAAACCGGGGGCCGCTTTGCGGCCCTTTCGCGACGCAAGGCCGCTCCTACAGGGGCGCGCGGTGGCGCCAGGGATCAATAATGCGGCGGCGGCGCCTCTTCCCCTTCGCTGCCGTACTGGCCGACCATCTCTTCATAGCGCTTGATCAGCTCGGCCACCTGCATTTGCAGGCGCTCGATCACCCGCCCCTGCTCGACAACCACATCGTTCAACGCCTGAATGGTGTCATCCTGAAACGCCTGACGGGTTTCCAGCTCAACCATACGCATTTCCAGCGACATTTCAGGCCTCCTGGTAACCGGCAAGCTGCAGCCCGCGCAGACGCTCGCGCACGGCCTGCAACTGGTCATCGGAATAAGCCACTGCCGGGCACTTGCCCCACACCGGTGCAGGCCAGGCAACGTCGTCGCGCTGGCGCACGATCACATGCATGTGCAGTTGGCTGACCACATTGCCCAGCGTTGCCACGTTCATTTTGTCCGCGCCGTAACTGGCCTTCAGCGCTTGCGCCAACTGGGTGGTTTCCTGCCACAGCTGCTGCTGATCTGCCGCATCCAGATCGAACAGCTCACTGACGTCGGCGCGCTTGGGCACCAGGATGAACCATGGGTAGTTGGCATCCTTGCTCAGCAGCAGCTGGCACAGCGCAAATTCCCCCAGCACCAGTGAATCCTGCTGCAAACGCGAATCGAGGACGAACACGGCATATCTCCTTAAGGCAAAAGCAACCCGCTTCAAGCGGTGAACAGGCCTGCAAGGATACCTTGCACATTCCCGGTAACACAGCGCTACTTTTCGCACCAAAATGAGGCCGATTACTCACACTCACCCCGCTTGCCACACCACAAACGAGTCTGCATGAACAAGTTGCGGTAACACATTGACTTTACTGACAGCTTTTTAAACTTTAATGATTCTCGACTCCAACATGCCAGCAAGGTGGCTTCGCCCAGTATTTACGGCACTTTCCGACCCTCGGTAGCAGGTTTTGTGAAAATTTCATGAAGTGTTGCGAATTTTGAGCACGCTTGTTGCATTCCCTTCACGCCAAGTCGGCACGACATCTGCAGTACCAGGTGTACGCGACAAATAACAACAGCGGCATTGGTTACCAGGGAGTTTCGTCAACCGGAACCACGCGTTACAGGTTCGTTACGGTGACAGGAACAGCGCTGGGGTTATACGGCCCTTAAACCGGGGGCGTGATTTGCGACATGGAACTACCTAAAAGCGACATGGTGAAAAAGTTCCGAAAAGAGTGTTTATCGCCATATCGCCAACAACAGTCAGCGTGCTATACCTTTTCGCCGACATAACAAGAAAGAGCTGCCCCATATAACTAAAACACTTGGACGCAGCGGTACTCTTCCTAAAAACCAAAGGAGCAAATCACGATGCGCGTGATGAAGTGGAGCATGATCGCCCTGGCCGTTGCGGCAGGGACCTCGCAGTTGGCAATGGCCTCGGCACAAGACGAGTCCAAAGGTTTCGTTGAAGACAGCAAGCTGAACGTCAAGACCCGCATGCTGTATTTCAGCCGTGACTTCCGCAATAACGAGCCTGGCACCCAGAGCCGTGTTGAAGAAACCGGCCTCGGCTTCCTCGGCACCTTCGAATCGGGCTTCACCCAAGGCACCGTGGGCTTTGGCGTAGACGCCATCGGCATGCTCGGCATCAAACTGGACAGCGGCCGCGGCCGTGCTGGCACCGGTCTGTTCCCGGAAGGCTCCGACGGTCGTTCGCAAGATGACTACTCGGAAGCTGGCGGCGCTGTAAAAATGCGCATTTCCAACACCGTGCTGAAGTGGGGCGACCAGTTCACCGCACTGCCAGTACTGGCCACCGACGACAGCCGACTGCTGCCGGAAGTTGCTGAAGGTGGCTTGATCACCAGCAACGAGATCGATGGCCTGACCCTGCACGCCGGTCACTTCACCGCGCTGAATGCCCAGGCTCAGACCTACCACGACAGCCTGAACCTGACTGAGGCCAACGTCTTCGGTGGCACCTACGCCTTTACCGATAACCTTAGCACCAGCGTTTACTACTCGCACATCGAAGATCACTTCCGCAAGTGGTACGGCAACATCAACTGGGCACTGCCGATCAGCGACAAGCAAGGCCTGGTGTTCGACTTCAACATCTATGATACCAAGTCGATCGGCAACAACCTGACCGGTGCGTTCGTCAGCAAGTCCGACGGCAGCAATGACCTGGACAACATTGCAGCCAGCCTGTCGGCCGCCTACAACATTGGCGCCCACACCTTCACCCTGGCTTACCAGAAAGTCAGCGGCGACGGCGACTACGCCTACGGCGTGGACGGTGGCGGCACGGTCTTCCTGGCCAACTCCGTGGCCCGTTCCGACTTCAACGCCGAAGACGAAAAATCCTGGCAGGCACGTTACGACCTGAACTTTGCCGAGTTCGGTGTACCTGGCCTGACCTTCATGACCCGCTACGTGCGCGGTACCGGTGCAACCACCCGCACCACCGACGACGGTAAGGAATGGGAACGCGACATCGACGTCAAGTACGTGATGCAGAGCGGCCCTGCCAAGGACCTGAGCTTCCGCGTACGTCAGGCCACCTACCGTTCGGGCGATGGCGTGTACTACGGCTCCCCATCGATCGACGAACTGCGCCTGATCGTGGAGTACCCGCTGAGCATCCTGTAAGCCTGGCTTGCAGTGCCCCGCACCTGAAAAAGCCCGGCGATCACGCCGGGCTTTTTCTTGGCTGACAAGTGTCACGCCCTGGGGCATCCTGTACGCCTTCGTTTCACCCCCGTACAATGCGGGGCTATTTCAACGTCTTAGGCAATCGACACGGCTAACCATGCGCACCAGTCAATATTTGCTCGCCACCCAGAAAGAAACCCCTGCTGACGCAGTGGTCATCAGCCACCAGCTCATGCTGCGTGCCGGCATGATCCGCAAACTGGCCTCCGGCCTGTACACCTGGCTGCCGATGGGCCTGCGGGTAATGCGCAAGGTCGAAGCCGTGGTGCGCGAGGAAATGAACGCCGCCGGCGCCCTGGAAGTGCTGATGCCAAGCATCCAGCCTGCCGAGCTGTGGCAGGAATCCGGTCGCTGGGAACAGTACGGCCCGGAACTGCTGCGCCTGAAGGACCGCCACCAGCGCGACTTCTGTGTTGGCCCGACCCACGAAGAAGTGGTCACCGACCTGGCCCGTAACGAGCTGTCCAGCTATAAACAGCTGCCGCTCAACCTGTACCAGATCCAGACCAAGTTCCGTGACGAGATCCGCCCGCGCTTCGGCCTGATGCGTGGCCGCGAGTTCATCATGAAGGACGCCTACTCGTTCCATGCCGACCAGGCTTCCCTGCAGGAAACCTACGACCGCATGCACCAGGCGTACAGCAACGTGTTCACCCGCCTGGGCCTGGACTTCCGCCCAGTGCAAGCCGACACCGGCTCGATCGGTGGCAGCTACTCGCACGAATTCCACGTACTGGCCGAGTCCGGCGAAGACGACGTCATTTTCAGCGACAGCTCCGACTACGCCGCCAACATCGAGAAGGCCGAGGCCATCCCGCGTGAAACCGTGCGCCCTGCCCCTACCGAGGAGCTGCGCCTGGTTGACACCCCGGAAGCCAAGACCATCGCCCAACTGGTGGAAAACCACGGCCTGGCGATCGAAAAGACCGTCAAGACCCTGATCGTGCGTGGCGCCGAAGAGGGCAAGCTGATTGCCCTGGTGGTACGTGGCGACCACGAACTGAACGAAATCAAGGCCACCAAGCTGGAACAGGTTGCCGAGCCACTGGTCATGGCCACCGAAGCCGAACTGCGTGACGCCATTGGCGCCGGTGCCGGCTCGCTCGGCCCGCTGAACCTGCCGCTGGAAGTGGTGATCGACCGTTCGGTTGCCCTGATGAGCGACTTCGCGATCGGCGCCAACATCGACGACAAGCACTACTTCGGCGTCAACTGGGAGCGCGACCTGCCCGTACCACAGGTTGCCGACCTGCGTAACGTGGTAGAAGGCGACCCGAGCCCGGACGGCCAGGGCACCCTGGTAATCAAGCGCGGCATCGAAGTTGGCCATATCTTCCAGCTGGGCACCAAGTACAGCGAGGCACTGAAATGCCAGGTACTGGGTGAGAACGGCAAGCCGGTGGTGCTGTCGATGGGTTGCTACGGTATCGGTGTATCTCGCGTGGTCGCTGCTGCCATCGAACAGAGCTACGACGACAAAGGCATCATCTGGAACGACGCCCTGGCACCGTTCCAGATCGCCCTGGTACCACTGCGCTACGAAACCGAGGTGGTGCGCGAGGCGACTGACAAGCTGTACGCCGAACTGACCGCCGCCGGCTTCGAAGTCCTGCTGGACGACCGCGACAAGAAGACCAGCCCAGGCATCAAGTTTGCCGACATGGAGCTGATTGGCATCCCCCACCGCATCGTGGTCAGCGATCGCGGCCTGGCCGACGGCAACCTGGAGTACAAGCACCGCACCGAGCAGGACGCCCAGGCGTTGCCGCTCAATGAAGTGCTGACCTTCCTGCAGGCCCGCGTTCGCCGCTGATAACCAATGCACGAGTGATCATGTACAAGCGAAGTACCTTTACCCTGGGGGGCGCCGCACTGTGCGGCGCCCTGCTCGTCAGCGGCTGCGCCAACCAGATGTCCCAGCGCAGCGACCATGAGGAGCGCGTCGAGCGCAAACTGCTCGAGCACACCCTGCAGATCGATGTCGGCGAGCCGAAGGTGATGGAGCTTCCGCAGCGACGTGTGCGCGTGCATGAGCAGAAGCGCTTCGAAGTCACCGAGTTCGAAGTCACTCGGCGCTATGACCGCTACACGCCTTACCAGCCCTGGCGGGAGATCTACGAGATCCCGCTGGGTGCAGTGGCCGTGGTGGCGGGCGTTGGCGCCAACGTGGTCAACGTCTTCGCCTTGGGCAACCTGCCGCAAAGCATCACCCACGATTGGCTGATCTACGGCGTGGACGGGCTCAACCCGTTCATGAACGTGGCATCCAATGGCCGTGCCCAGCAGAACCTGGCCGGCATCAGTGAGGTGCAGAAAGGCCAGCGCGAGGAATCCACCAGCTTGCCCTGGAGCGAACGACTGGTCGAGGTCAAGGCTGGCAAGATGAACCATGAGCTGACCACCGATCGTAACGGCGTACTGCGCCTGAACCTGCTCGACAGCCCGTTTTCCGAGCAGAACCTCAACCACGTCGGCACCCTGCACCTGCAGGTGCTCGACGAGGACAACGCGGTACGTGGCGATGCCAGCCTGCTGGTTAGCGCCACCCTGCGCAACAAGCTGCTCGAAGCCCATGAGCTGATTTTCGATGACCTTGAAGATGACGATGTCGGCCAATGGGTACACCGGGTGAAGCGCCTGTCCGAGCTGGGCCTTGAAGAGGAAGCCAGCGAAATGGAACAGAGCCTGATCGAACTGACCCGCAACGACCCGGAGCTGCAACAGGAGTTTCTGCAGTCGCTGACCAAGGCCACAGGGCGGTTGGTGGCTGATCCGGGGGTGCAATAATAACCTCGCAGGCTGCCGCGATCCCCTTGTAGGAGCGGCCTTGCGTCGCGATGGGCTGCAAAGCAGCCCCGGCAATTCATGCGTTAAAGCTGAAATCCTGGGGCTGCTTTGCAGCCCATCCGACCGGTCCGGCGCCCCGGCAAGGCCGCTCCTACAGGGGACCGCGTAAAGCTGCTTTCTTTATTCAGGTGTGAACAGCTCCAGCTGTTCATGCGCCCCACGCAGGTCTCGCAACCTCACCCCCACCCCCAGCAAGCGCACCGGCTTGCCACCCCGGGCGAACGCCTGCCCCAGCAACTGCCGATAACTTTCCAGGTCCCTGCCCGCCCCCGCCTGTTCCAGAGTGGTCTGGCTGAAGTCATGGAACTTGACCTTGACGAACGGCTTGTCCGGCCGGTAACTGCTGTCCATACGGGCGATGCGTTCGTTCAGGCTCTCCAGCAGCTCCGGCAAGCGCGCCAGGCAACTGGCCAGGTCCGGCAAGTCAGTGTCGTAGGTGTTTTCCACACTGACCGACTGGCGGCGGCTGTCGTTGTGCACCGCGCGCTCGTCAATACCCCGCGCCAGCCCCCACAAGCGCTCGCCAAAACTGCCAAACTCGCGCACCAGCGCCAGGCGTGACCAGTCACGCAACTCCAGGCAGGTCTCGATACCCAGCCGGGTGAGTTTTTCCGCTGTGACCTTGCCGACGCCATGCAGCCTGGCCACCGGCAAGGCGGCAACGAACGCTTCCACTTCGCCTGGGGTAATCACGAAAAGCCCATTGGGCTTGCGCCAGTCGCTGGCGATCTTGGCCAAAAACTTGTTTGGCGCCACCCCCGCCGACACAGTGATATGCAGGGTGCGGGCAACACGCCGGCGAATATCCTCGGCAATGCGTGTAGCACTGCCCGAATACCACTGGCTGTCGCTTACATCCAGGTAGGCCTCGTCCAGCGACAGCGGTTCGATCAGCTCGGTGTAGTCGCGAAAGATTGTGTGGATTTCCCGCGAGGCCTCTCGGTAAGCCTCGAAACGCGGCTTGACAATCAACAGGTCTGGGCACAGTTTCAGCGCATGTCGCGACGACATGGCCGAACGCACGCCATAGGCACGCGCCTCATAGTTGCAGGTGGCAATCACTCCACGGTGCTCGGGCGAGCCGCCCACCGCCATCGGCCGACCGGCCAAGCGCGGGTCGTCACGCATCTCGATCGCGGCGTAGAAGCAATCGCAGTCGACGTGGATGATCTTGCGCAAGGACATGGATGACCGTCAGCACTGTAAATTCATACAGATAGTACCGCATGCGCCCGGCCCTTAAACAGCTTGCCGCCCTCGCCACGCGATAATCGGCCTGAAAGCCCCGTAGCGCCTGAGCTGCGAACCGTTGCAACACGCTAAGGGTTTGAACAAAAAAGGTTTTTCCGAAACAATTGCTTGACAACAGCACGCAAATCCGTAGAATTCGATCTCACAGGCGCGGGATGGAGCAGCCTGGTAGCTCGTCGGGCTCATAACCCGAAGGTCGTCGGTTCAAATCCGGCTCCCGCAACCAGATTCGAGAAAAGGCCACTGTTAACGCAGTGGCCTTTTTCTTTGCGCCTCAAAAAGTAATCGCGAGAAAGTGTCGATAAATCAAAGACTAGCGCTTGACACCTATTCGATTAACTGTAGAATGCGCCCCACAGACGCGGGATGGAGCAGTCTGGTAGCTCGTCGGGCTCATAACCCGAAGGTCGTCGGTTCAAATCCGGCTCCCGCAACCAGCTTTAAGAAAAGGCCACTGTTAACACAGTGGCCTTTTTGTTTGCCTGAAGAAAAGCGTTGCGGGCAAATTTGAGAAATCAACACATACAGCTTGACACCCTATCGCCAAGCTGTAGAATGCGCACCTCTGACGCGGGATGGAGCAGCCTGGTAGCTCGTCGGGCTCATAACCCGAAGGTCGTCGGTTCAAATCCGGCTCCCGCAACCATATTCGTCAGAACAAACCCCGCCTGTGTAACAGCAGCGCGGGGTTTGTTGTTTCTACCCTCCCCGCTTTTCGTCGCCTCGAATTCCGCCGCCCTCAAGCTAACCCTCAGGCTTGAGAGGTCTTGCCCTGCATGAACTATCTTTAACCCTGCCGGACGGCTGAAAGTCACGTTGCCCGGAGTAATATCCGGATACGTTTTCCAAAGGGACTTTCACTTGGCCGCACCTTTCCTTCACCTCGCGCTGCACGCACGGGGCATTTCATGACTTCGCACAATCCCGAACCTCCGGTGCCGCTCGCCTCGGCGCTGCCCGGTGCTGTGCAGCGCCTGCCCTTGCTCGAACGCCTCAGCCGCTACCGCCAGCCTATCGGCCTGGCCGTGACCCTGTTGCTGTTCACCATGGCCCTGATTGCCTGCCGCCACCTGCTGAGCGAGCTGGACATCTATGCCTTGCACGACGCCATGCTCAGTGTCCCGGTGCAGTCGTTGCTGGGCGCCTTGCTGGCGACAGTGGCCGGTTTCGTGGTCCTGCTGGGCTACGAGTGGTCAGCCAGCCGCTATGCCGGGGTCAAGCTGCCGGCAAGCAGCCTGGTATTGGGCGGTTTCAGCGCCTTTGCCATTGGCAATGCCATTGGCCTGTCGATGCTCTCGGGCGGCTCGGTGCGCTACCGCTTGTATGCACGCAAGGGGCTGGGTGCTGGCGAAGTGGCGCGCATGACCGTTTTTGCCAGCCTGTCGCTGGGCTGCGCACTGCCGCCCCTGGCCGCCTTGGCGACCTTGAGCAACCTGCCGGCGGCCTCGAGCGCACTGGGTTTGGCGCCAGGGTTGCTGGCGGGCATCGCCAGCGCCGTGCTGATAGCCTCTGCCCTGCTGGTTATCGGCTTGTACCGCCGGCGCCTGGCCGAGCAACCATTGGCCAACAACCTGCTCGTGCAACTGGGGCGGCGCACCCTGCGCCTGCCGGATGCACGGCTGGCCGCCCTGCAATTGCTGATCACCGCGCTGGACGTGGCGGCAGCCGCTACCGTGCTGTACCTGCTGCTGCCCGAAGCACCGCCTTTCGGCGCGTTCGTACTGGTGTACCTGCTGGCCTTGGCCGCGGGTGTGCTCAGCCACGTGCCGGGCGGTGTCGGGGTGTTCGAAGCAATATTGCTGGCAGCCTTTGCCGACCCGCTCGGTGCCGCGCCACTGGCCGCCGCCCTGCTGCTGTACCGGCTGATCTATGTGGTACTGCCACTGCTGTTGGCCTGCGTGTTGCTGTTGGCCAACGAGGCCCGGCGCCTGCTGTTCGCGCAACAAGCCATCAAGGCGGCCTCGGGGCTGGCCGCACCCATCCTGTCGATCCTGGTGTTCCTCTCCGGCGTGGTACTGCTGTTCTCCGGCGCCACACCCGAAATCGACACACGCCTGGAACACATGGGCTTCCTTGTGCCCCACCGGCTGATCGATGCCTCGCACTTCGGCGCCAGCCTGATCGGCGTGCTGTGTCTGCTGCTGGCCCAAGGCCTGCGTCGGCGCCTGTCGGCCGCCTGGCTGCTGACCACCGTGCTGCTGCTGGTCGGCGCCCTGTTGTCGCTGCTCAAGGGTTTTGACTGGGAAGAGGCCAGCCTGCTGACCTTTACCGCCACCCTGCTCGCCCTGTTCCGCCGCTCGTTCTACCGCCCCAGCCGGCTGATGGAGCTGCCGTTTTCGCCCGTATTCCTGGTGGCCAGCGCCTGTGTGGTTGGCGCATCGGTGTGGCTGCTGCTGTTTGCCTACCAGGATGTGCCATACAGCCATCAGCTGTGGTGGCAGTTCACCCTCGATGCCGACGCCCCACGCGGCCTGCGCGCCGCCATGGGCAGCGCCTTGTTGCTGGCGGCCCTGGCGCTGACCTGGCTGCTGCGCACCGCCCCGCCGGTCATCCACCTGCCCGACGCAGAAGAACTGCAACGGGCCAACCGCATTCTGCTAGCCTCCGACCAGCCTGATGGCGGCCTGGCGCTGACCGGCGACAAGGCGTTGCTGTTCCACCCGCGGGACAATGCCTTCCTCATGTATGCCCGGCGCGGTCGCAGCCTGGTGGCGCTGTACGACCCCATCGGCCCTGCCCAGGAACGCGCCGAGATGATCTGGCAGTTCCGCGACCTGTGCGACCTGCACCACGCGCGGCCGGTGTTCTACCAGGTGCGAGCGGAGAACCTGCCGTTCTACATGGACATCGGCCTGACCGCGCTGAAGCTGGGCGAAGAAGCCCGGGTCGACTTGCGCCGCTTCGACCTCGAAGCCAAGGGTAAGGAGATGAAAGACCTGCGCTACACCTGGAACCGCGGTGGGCGCGATGGCCTGAGCCTGGAGATTCACGAGCCCGGCCACGCCCCAATGGTAGAACTGAAGGAAATTTCCGACGCCTGGCTCGGTGGCAAGAACGTACGCGAGAAAGGCTTCTCGCTGGGACGCTTCAGCCCGGACTACCTGCAGCACTTCCGGATTGCCCTGATCCGCTTCCAGGGCCGCCCGGTGGCCTTCGCCAACTTGCTGGAAACCCACGGCAACGAACTGGCCAGCCTTGACCTGATGCGCGCCCACCCCGAGGCACCCAAGCTGACCATGGAATTCATGATGATCGGCCTGATCCTGCACTACAAAAGCCATGACTACGGGCGCTTCAGCCTGGGCATGGTACCGCTTTCCGGCCTGCAGCCGCGGCGCGGCGCCCCTCTGACCCAGCGCCTGGGCTCGATGGTGTTCCGCCGTGGCGAGCAGCTTTACAACTTCCAGGGGCTGCGGCGCTTCAAGGACAAGTTCCAGCCGGACTGGGAACCCCGTTACATGGCCGTGCCAGCCGGGCTTGACCCGCTGGTGGCGCTGGCCGACACCGCCGCCCTAATTGCTGGTGGCCTGACTGGATTGGTGAAACGTTGATGACCCGACGCTATTGGCTGTACCTGCTGGTTCCCCTGTTGCTGGCTGCCCTGGGTGGCGCGCTGGCCTTCTGGCTGTGGACGCGCCCGGCCCCCGAGGCGCGCCTGGAGCAACTGAGCCTCAATGACACCAGCATCACCCGCGTAACCCCTGGCGTGCACCCCAAGGTCCGCGTGGCCATCGGTGTACCTCAAGACCAGGCACTGAGCGACAAGCAACTGCTGGACCTGGCCCAGGCCGGTGAAGCACAACTGGTGCAGGTGATCCTGCCGCCCAACGATTGCAGCAAGCAGCAACAGGCGATGGACCATGCCCTGACACAACTGCCGGAAAAACCCAACCTGGTCGCCGGTATCGGCCCTGGTGCGGCCCAGGCCTGGCGCTGGCTGGCCGAGCAGAACGATGACAAGGCCCGGGCGATTTCCGTGGACTTCACCGTCGAGCAACCTGGCTGCCAGGCGCCGCTGCCCAAGTCGGCTGCCCATGGCCACTGGAACGTCGCCTGGAACGACAACCCGGATGACGCCAGTGCCGCGTTTGTGCGCGACCAGGCCAATGCCGAAACCAGCATCAGTGACTACGACATCCACCTGCCGCAGGTGCTCAAGGCTCAGTTGACCCAGGCCCTGGTTGGCCACGACGGCAACGCGCTGGCGATCCCGGTGGTTGAAGTGCCGGCCGGGCAGACCACCGACACCGTTACCCTGTTCCTCTCCGGTGACGGCGGCTGGCGCGACCTGGACCGCGACGTCGCCGGGGAAATGGCCAAGCTGGGCTACCCGGTGGTGGGCATCGACACCCTGCGCTACTACTGGCAGCACAAGACCCCGGAGCAAAGCGCCGCCGACCTGTCCGAGCTGATGCAGCATTACCGGCAGAAGTGGGGGACCAAGCGCTTTGTACTGGCGGGTTACTCGTTCGGCGCCGACGTGCTGCCGGCCATCTACAATCGCCTGCCGGCCGAGGATCAGCAGCGTATCGACGCGGTGATGCTGCTGGCTTTTGCCCGCAGCGGCAGCTTCGAGATCGAAGTCGAAGGCTGGCTGGGCAAGGAGGGCCAGGAAGCGCCAACCGGGCCGGAAATGGCCAAGCTGCCGGCCTCCAAGGTGGTGTGCGTGTATGGCATCGAGGAAACCGACGAAAGCGGTTGTACCGACGGGACGGCCGTGGGCGAACGCATGAAGCTGCCAGGCGGCCACCACTTCGATGAGAACTACTCGGCGCTGGCCAAGCGCCTGATTGGCGAGATCGAGACACGCCAGGGCAAGTCGAGTGTGGCTGAGCAGAACTGACGTCTACCCCTTACAGCCCTGACGCGGACCGTATAGGAGCGGCCTTGCGTCGCGATGGGCCGCGCAGCAGCCCCTGGATTTGCGCACAAATGCACAAATTGCCGGGGCTGCTGCGCAGCCCATCGCGACGCAAGGCCGCTCCTACAGGTTCTGTGCATGCCTTGAAGGTGATGCAGGCCAGCTGGGAGTGCGGCCTTGAGGCCTACATTACCCCTCAGATCTCAACCTGGGTCCCCAGCTCGATCACCCGGTTCAGCGGTAGGTTGAAGAAACGCAAGTTACCGTTGGCATTCTTCAGCAGGAATGCAAACAGGTTGCCACGCCAGCGCGACATCCCCTCCAGCCTTGAAGCAATCACCGTCTCACGGCTGAGGAAGTAGGTGGTGCGCATCGGGGTGAAGTCCAGGCCGTCCAGGTGGCACAGCTTCAACGCCGCGGGCACGTCCGGTTCGTCCATGAAACCAAAGTGCAACAGCACGCGGAAGAAGCCGTCACCATAGGCCTCTACCTCGAAGCGCTCCTGCTCAGGCACCCGTGGCCGGTCTTCACTGACCACGGTCAGCAACACCACCTGGCTGTGCAGCACCTGGTTATGCAGCATGTTGTGCAACAGCGCATGCGGTACGGCATCGGAGCGCGCGGTCAGGAACACCGCCGTCCCTTCGACCCGGTGCGGTGGCTGAATACGGATGCTGCTGATAAACAGCGGCAATGGCAGCGCACCTTCATCAATACGTTCGACCAGGATCTGCTTGCCGCGCTTCCAGGTACTCATCAGCAGGAACAGCACACCACCCGCCAACACCGGGAAGGCGCCGCCCTGCACGATTTTCGGCACGTTGGCGGCAAAAAACAGCCCATCCACGAACAGGAAGCCCACCAGAATCGGCACCGCCAGCACGGGCGGCCACTTCCACAACAGCAGCATCACCGCCGATACCAGAACAGTGGTCATCAGCATGGTGCCGGTCACCGCCACGCCGTAGGCCGCCGCCAGGGCACCGGACGACTCGAAGCCGATCACCAGCAGCACCACACCCACCATCAACGTCCAGTTCACCGCACCGATGTAGATCTGCCCCTGTTCGTCGCTGGAGGTGTGCTGGATCTGCATGCGCGGAATGTAGCCCAGCTGGATGGCCTGGCGGGTCAGGGAGAAGGCCCCGGATATCACTGCCTGCGAGGCGATCACCGTGGCCATGGTGGCCAGCCCGACCAACGGCAGCAGCGCCCAGCCCGGCGCCAGCAGGTAGAACGGGTTACGTGCCGCGTCCGGGTTCTGCAGCAGCAGCGCCCCCTGGCCAAAGTAGTTGAGCACCAGCGCCGGCAGCACCAGAATGAACCAGGCCCGGGCGATCGGCTTGCGGCCGAAGTGGCCCATGTCGGCGTACAGCGCCTCGGCACCGGTCAGGGCCAGCACCACCGCGCCAAGAATGGCTACGCCCATGCCAGGGTGAACCACGAAGAAGTTCA
Organism: Pseudomonas sp. NPDC089407; assembly: GCF_044900445.1. Lineage (NCBI taxonomy): Bacteria > Pseudomonadati > Pseudomonadota > Gammaproteobacteria > Pseudomonadales > Pseudomonadaceae > Pseudomonas > Pseudomonas sp. NPDC089407. The sequence continues at coordinate 23,323 of NZ_JBJDNB010000012.1, read as the reverse complement.
CCGCCCAGCCCGGGTTGAAGGCCTTGAGCACCTCCGGGCTTTGCGAGATGCCGTGCACGCCGAGCGCGCCCAGCACCACGAACCAGGTGACCATGATCGGGCCGAACAGCTTGCCGATCTTCTCGGTACCGTGCTTTTGCACCAAAAACAGCGCCACCAGCACCACCAGCGAAATCGGCACCACCCAGTGGTCGATGCCATCGAAGGCCAGGCCCATGCCCTCCACCGCCGACAGCACCGACACCGCCGGGGTGATCATGCTGTCGCCATAGAACAGCGAAGCGCCGACCAGGCCACAGATCACCATCAGTGTGCGCAACCGCGGATAGGCCGCCGTGGCCCGCCGCGCCAGCGCGGTCAGCGCCATGGTGCCGCCCTCGCCCTGGTTGTCGGCGCGCAGGATGAACATCACGTACTTGAACGACACCACCCACAGCAACGACCACAGGATCAGCGACAGGATCCCCAGCACGCCATCATGGTTGACCGGCACCCCGTATCCGCCGGTGAAGACTTCCTTGAGGGTATACAACGGGCTGGTGCCGATATCGCCATAAACCACCCCGACCGCCGCCACGAGCAGGCCCAGCGACCGCGCCGCGCCCTGCTTCCCCTCGTGCCCGCCCTCAGCGTGACTGCTTGCCTGAACCATCGACCACTCCCGCAGACGGCCATCACGGCCTTTAGTATTCACTTTGCCACCAGGCCCTTGAAGGCACCTCGGCGCAACGGCGCGAAGCATAGCGCAGCGTTCGTCGTATTTCTGCTGGTCAAGCGACCCCGCGCTCGCTAGAATTGCGCACTTTTTGATCAGAGGCGCCGAAAGCGCCCGTCAAGATCGCCCCCGATTCCGGCCGGGCGACCTGCATTCAATACCGAGGTTAGTCATGTCCACCACGCCCGCCACCCCGAAGGTAGGTTTCGTAAGCCTGGGTTGCCCAAAAGCCCTGGTCGATTCTGAGCGCATCCTGACCCAGCTGCGCATGGAAGGCTATGAAGTCGTGCCCACTTACGAGGACGCCGACGTGGTGGTGGTCAACACCTGCGGCTTCATCGACAGCGCCAAGGCAGAGTCGCTGGAAGTGATCGGCGAAGCCATCAAGGAAAACGGCAAGGTCATCGTCACCGGCTGCATGGGCGTCGAAGAAGGCAGCATCCGTGACGTGCACCCGAGCGTGCTGTCGGTCACCGGCCCGCAGCAGTACGAGCAGGTGGTCAACGCTGTGCACGAAGTAGTGCCGCCGCGCCAGGACCACAACCCGCTGATCGACCTGGTGCCGCCACAGGGCGTCAAGCTGACCCCGCGTCATTATGCCTACCTGAAGATCTCCGAAGGCTGCAACCACAGCTGCAGCTTCTGCATCATCCCGTCGATGCGCGGCAAGCTGGTCAGCCGCCCGGTAGGCGAAGTGCTGAGCGAGGCAGAGCGCCTGGTCAAGGCCGGGGTCAAGGAAATCCTGGTGATTTCCCAGGACACCAGCGCCTACGGCGTCGACGTCAAGTACAAGACCGACTTCTGGAACGGCCGCCCGGTCAAGACCCGCATGCTCGAACTGTGCGAAGCACTGAGCAGCCTGGGTGCCTGGGTCCGCCTGCACTATGTGTACCCGTACCCGAACGTTGACGACGTGATCCCGCTGATGGCCGCCGGCAAGATCCTGCCGTACCTGGACATCCCGTTCCAGCATGCCAGCCCGAAAGTGCTCAAGTCGATGAAGCGCCCGGCGTTCGAAGACCGCACCCTGGCACGTATCAAGAACTGGCGCGAGCAGTGCCCTGAACTGGTCATTCGCTCCACCTTCATCGTCGGCTTCCCGGGCGAAACCGAAGAAGACTTCCAGTACCTGCTGGACTGGCTGACTGAAGCCCAGCTGGACCGCGTCGGTTGCTTCCAGTACTCGCCAGTTGAAGGCGCCCCGGCCAACGACCTGGGCCTGGCCGAAGTACCGGACGACGTCAAGCAGGAACGCTGGGACCGCTTCATGGCCCACCAGCAGGCCATCAGCACTGCCCGCCTGCAACTGCGTATCGGCAAGGAAATCGAGGTGCTGATCGACGAAGTGGAAGAGCAAGGTTCGGTTGGCCGCAGCTTCTTCGATGCGCCGGAAATCGATGGCAGTGTGTTCATCGATGGCGACCACGGCTTCAAGCCAGGCGACAAAGTGCGTTGCCGTGTGGTGGATGCCGACGAGTACGACATGTGGGCTGAGCCTGTCTAAAACGTCTGCAGCTTGGAAGCTCAGTCAAGCATCTGGGGGCCGCGTTGCGGCCCATCGCTGGCAAGCCAGGCTCCCACAGGTACTGCACCTGGCTTGAGGCCGATGCAATCGGGGTGGGAGCTGGCTTGCCGGCGATGGGCTGCGCAGCAGCCCCAGTAGCTTTGACTGACTGGCACCAGGCGCAGGGGCTTTTCGTCAGAACGTGTGAAACAGCATCAACCCGCCTTCGGCAGCCGGGCTGGCATCAGAGAACCCTTTGACCGCGTAAAGCTGCACTTTCCACTGCTGGTTGAGCTTGTGGGTGAGAAACAGGGTCAGTTCCTGGATTTGCGAGCCCGTCGAGACCACTTTCTGCCGCCAATCGTATGAGGCGCCTGCCGAAGTCCCCGTCGCCACCGGTATGGCGAAACCGAGGCTGGCGAAGATCGGGTCGTCGAAATCGCTGTCGGGCGGGTCACCGAACTTCTTCCAGCCCAGCGTGGCGAAACCGGTGACCGGGCCAAAGCCTTTGGTCATATCAACCTGGGCGGTGTAGTCGTACTCACCGGTGCCCAGGCACTGGTCTTCATCGGCCGTGGGAAATTTGACCTTGCCGATCAGGTCGAGCATCAGGCCGCCGTCACTGCCATCGAGCAGCGCATACCCGGCGCTGGCAACCGTGTCACCCAACCCGCTTTCTACATCATGGCAACCGCCTGGCAGGGGGTCACCATTGGGGCCGACTTCGGGGTTGGTGATGCGCAACCAGGGCACGGTGACCTTGTAGGTCATGGGGCCGGTCTCGTATTTGCCGACCAGCGGGACGTACCAGATTTCCGAAGTGGTCCCCGTGCCGTAGTCACCCGTTGAATAGTCCGTGCCCGTGGCAATGCTGAAGGTAGCGGCCAGGGCCGACGCACTGGTACATGACAACACGCAGGCGATAAGAGAGAGCGCGGGTCTCATCGGCACCTCAGGTCGTTTCGGGAAGTGTGTTCGGACTTACCCAGCCTAGTCGGCTAACGCCCGGATCGCTCTGGATGCTCGATTTTTTCGGGCGCCTCGACCTTCTCGACTTTTTCTACCTTTTCGACCTTCTCAGGCTTCTCGACCTTTTCGACCTTTTCGACTCTTTCTACCTTCTCCACTTTCTCGACCTTTTCAGGCTTCCCGACTTTCTCCACCTTTTCGACTTTCTCGACCCTCTCTACCTTCTCGACTTTCTCTACCTTCTCGACTTTTTCCGGTTTTTCGACTTTTTCTACCTTCTCGACCTTTTCAACCTTCTCGGTCTTTTCCACCTTTTCGACTTCGACCTTCTCCACCCGATTGGAACGCCCGCTGTTGCTACTCTCGGTTCGCTCCACGGTTTCGACATGTTCCGACTTGCCAGACTTGTCGACGCGTTCAGAACTGCCACGCCCAGCGGAATCCTCAACGGCGCTGCGCCCGCTGTGATCACCACTGCTTTCACTGCGCACCTCGGTCGTAGCGTTGCTACCAGCGCCTGCGGAGTCGTCCGTGTCATGCCCGCTGCCATGTCCCGAATGGTCCCTGTGCGGAGTGTCACCCCGATCATCCTGGAACTCCACGCGAGTTGCCCGTAGCTCGTGAGTACCACTGAGCACCCCACTCACCCGTACGCGCTGATCGAGCGCCTGCTTGCCGACGATCACCGTCCCCTGCCCCAGCGTGACATTGATACCCGCGACCACCCACTGCCGCGCCTGTGTGCGTTGCACCAGCCCTTCGACCATCACTTGCTGCACACGGCCAGCAAACGGCAGGCTCGGGTCTGGGCGGGTTTGCGCCACCTCCAGCTGGCGCCCCGTCCACTGGCCACGCACCAGCACTTCCCGGGCAGGGGCTACGCGGGTGCCCAGCCTCAGCCCCTGCAGGTTGCCTGGGCTGTCGATCGCGCCAATCACACTGGCCTCCCTGAGGCCGGGGGCCCGTTCGATACGGGTAGCCACCACTTCGCCGCGGGCATTGCGCAGGCCGCTGACCTTGACCGGCTCGCCCGGGCGCAGCCCTTCGGCCACCCGTGCGCCAGCGGCAAGCCGCACCGGCTGGCCCATGACCCGCAGCGGTGCAGAGGCATTGGGCAACGCCGTCAACGGTCCTTCGAACACGTTGAGGATCGAAATGCGCCCGGCTTGCAGGCCACGCTGGGTAGCAAATGCCTCTACCGCCACCACCTGCCCGATGGCCAGGTGGCCACTGCTGGCGGGTGCGCCGTTTTCACTGACCGGCACGTCCTTGCCATAGTGCACTTCCATGCCGTTGACGCAGATCGAGGCGAAGCCGGTGATGGTGCCGACGATACCGGTACCCCCTGTACCGCCAGGGCGCAAGATCGGGGCGCCAGTACCCCCGACACCACCGTGACCGTGGTCGAGGTAGGCTCCGTCCACACCGTCGGCCACCGCCCCCGTACCGCCCGTGCCACCGGGGCGCTGAGGAAGTGGCGCGCCGGTACCGCCAACACCGCCGTTGTCACTGCGTACACCTGTACCGCCGACCCCGCCCGCCCTACCACCGGTACCGCCAGGGAACTGCAAGCTTGCGGCACCGGCCATACCCACTTCGTCACGGCTGACGCATACCGGCGCTGCCGCCACCTCGGCAGGCGTCAGCAGGCTCACCCCGAAAACCAGGGCGAACGTGACGGCACTGAGGCAGCGCGCAAGCAGGGTCATGGGCCGGGTGTCTTCGACAATTCAGGGTCGGTTGCTTCAGTGTAGAAATAAAGCCCGACAGTGATGCGCTGACGTTGCTCGGCGCTGGGCGCATCCGTGCTTTCCAGCTCAGCAGAAAGCCGGCTGATGGCAAGCAGTGCCTGCATGCCATCCTTCGCAACCATTTCCCGCAATTGTTCGACGCTGGCCGGGCTCAGGGCATCGTAGTGCACGCTGCGTTCGAAAAACGGCGGGCCTTCGCTACTGAGGTTGTGCACCGCAGCGCAGGCATGGTCATGCAGGTTGTGGCCGAAGTACGCGGCCTTTTCTTCAAAGCCCTTCTGCGGCACGAAGGCCTGGGCTTCCAGGTGCACACAATCCTGCTCATCAAGCCGCACCACCCCCAGGCGCAACCACTCATCCAGCACCACCCGTCCGCGGATATCCGTACTGACCTTGGCCACCAGGGCATCGAACGAGCAATCCCCCCCCACACTGGCCAGCCGCGGCAGCGCCAGCGCCTGCCCAGGCCGCGAGCAGAATGGCGGGCTGGTAGTCCAGACAGTGACCAACTGTGCGCCCAGCGTGATGTTTTCCGGCAGGGCCTCGCACGCCACTCCCGCGTCACTGCGCAGGCGCCGGACATCCTTGCGATGTACGCCTGTCAGCAGGCTGATGCGGCTGTCGGTTGGGGGAGTATCGTTCAGGCGAAACTCGCGGTGGGCCACATCGACGAACACCTCCTTGAGCAGGTCGGCGAACACCGTGTAGGTAACCCCTTTGCGCAGCATCAGGCGTACCAGCGGGCGCATGACACGCCGCAGTGCACTTAACATCGACGGGGGCAAGGCAGGCGATTGCATCGAGCGCATTCCTTGACAGAGGAACCGAGTATACGACGCGGGAAAACATCCCACACCCAGTGCAGCCACTTCTCGACAGGAACCAGAAAAAGCTGTCGGCGCTCATCGCCAGGACATGATAAGGGCCAGGCTGGCCGGAACCTGCTCACGCAAAACCCGTCCGCTGGGTTTTGCATGGGCTGCTGCACGTCAGCGCCAATCAGCTTCTGCTGTTGTCATCACCCGGTTCACCACCCACATGATTGCCGTGATCATCACCAGGTTCACCGCCAACATGATTGCCGTGATCATCGCCAGGCTCGTCGCCGACATGATTGCCATGATCGTCCCCGGGCTCACCGCCAACATGGTTGCCATGATCGTCACCGGGCTCACCGCCAACGTGGTTGCCGTGATCGTCACCAACGTGATTGCCATGATCATCACCCGCTTCAGCATGACTACTGCTGCGCCCGGAGTTTGCGTTGCCGTCATGGCCCTGACCGTCATGGCCGCTGCCACTGTTGCCGGCATGCCCACCGCCCTCGCCGCCACTGCCGTGGCCACCACCGCTGCCGCTGCCACCGCCGTGACCGCCACCACCGCTGCCGCCTCCACCACCGTGACCGCCGCCGCCGCCGCTGCCACCACCACCGTGACCACCGCCACCACCGCTGCCACCACCACCGCCGTGACCACCACCGCCACCGCCGCCATGACCACCACCACCACCACCGTCTTTGGCATAGGCACTGGCCCCATGGGAAATCGAGTCAGGGATCAACACAATTGACGCCGACAGCACGCCAGCTACGGCAGCCGCGAGCAGAGCCTTCTTGAATAGCAGGTGGATTTGCATAGTCCGTCTCCAGGTCTTCGCCACGAGAACGCCAGGTCAGTCAGGAATTCTATTGTCAGTTTGTTCTTTTCACTGCGTGGGATTTTTTCCCACATCAAATTAATAGACCCCGCCAGCCCGGCGTTCAAGCGCCGCGCAAACAAGCCGACCAGTGGTTGGCCTGCTATGTTTTCCCTATCGCCACGGAGGAACTCGGCATGCCTGCGCCACTGACGCTGCAAACCCCGCGCTTGAGCGACTACAGCGAACTGGTCCAGGTGTGGGAGGACTCGGTACGCGCCACCCACGACTTCCTGCCAGAGGGCTACATCCTGCTGTTGCGAGAACATGTGCTGCGCCGCTACCTCGACGCCGTGATGCTGATCTGCTGCAAGGACCGCCAACGCATCTGTGGCTTCGCCGGGGTCGCCAATGGCCGGGTGGACATGCTGTTCGTCGCACCGGCCTACCGTGGCCAAGGGGTTGGCAAGCGCCTGCTGCGCTATGCCATTAACGAGCTGAATGCCGAATGCCTGGACGTCAACGAGCAGAACCCACAAGCCTTGGGCTTCTACTTGCATGAAGGTTTCGAAGTGATCGGCCGCTCAGCCACCGACGGCCTGGGGCAACCCTACCCCTTGCTGCACATGAGGCTGATGCGTACAAACCCCTGAGTGGCGACTGAATATGCCGCGGCAGGTCGGCAAAATGGCGCAACTGACACAGATTCCCATCATCAACCGCGTAGGGGCAGGTACAATGGTGGTCTTTCCCTGCCTTTGCGAATTGCCCCATGTCTGAACCCGTCCGCCTGTCCAAACGCCTTATCGAGCAACTTGGCTGCTCCCGCCGCGAGGCCGAGCAGTACATTGAAGGAGGCTGGGTAACGGTCGATGGCGTGGTGGTCGAGCAACCGCAGTTCAAGGTCGAGCAGCAGCGCGTCGAATTGCTGCCGGGTGCCCGTGCCGAAACCCTCGAGCCGGTAACCCTGCTGTTGAACCAGCCCGCCGGCATGGACAGCGAAACCGCCCGCGCCAGCATGAACATGGGCAGCCTCAGCGAAGCCCACCGTGAGGGTGTGCGCGCCTTGCACGGGCATTTTGCCCGTCAGGCCTGCATAGCGCCGCTGGAGCGCGGTGCCAGCGGCCTGCAGGTGTTTACCCAGGATTGGCGGGTAACCCGAAAGGTCGAAGCCGACCTGCGCCGCCTGGAGCAGGAGTTTGTCGTTGAAGTACGCGGCGAGACCACGCCCCAGGCGCTGGAGCGCCTGGCCCGCGGCGCCACCCGCAATGACCGCGAGTTGCCCAAGGCCAAGGCCAGCTGGCAGAACGAGACCCACCTGCGCATGGCCTTGAAAAATCCGCAGCCCGGTCAGATCGCCGAGCTGTGCGCTTACTTGCGCCTTGAGCTGGTCAGCATGCGCCGTATTCGCCTGGGTGGCGTGTCGATGGGCAAGTTGCCGCTGGGCCAATGGCGCTACCTGGCCACTACCGAACGTTTCTAAGCAATACGCCGCGCTGGAACGCGCGGCTACTGAACAGGATTTTGCAGCAATGAACCACAACGACGTCCTGCGCAGCCTGCGCTACATGCTCAAGGTGAACGACGCCAAGATGGCCGAGATCATCGGGCTCTCCGGGCTTGAAGTGAACCCCTTGGTGCTGGCCACCTACCTGAAAAAAGAGGAAGAGGAAGGCTTTGTGCGCTGCCCGGAACGGGTGATGGCGCACTTCCTCGATGGCTTGGTGATCTACCGCCGCGGCAAGGATGACAGCCGCCCGCCGCAGCCGGTCGAGCTGCCGGTCACCAACAACCTGATCCTCAAGAAGCTGCGGGTTGCCTTCGAACTCAAGGAAGACGACCTGCACGCGATCCTCAAGGCGGTCAACTTCCCGGTCAGCAAGCCTGAACTCAGCGCGCTGTTCCGCAAGGCCGGCCACGACAACTACCGCCCGTGCGGCGACCAGTTGCTGCGCAACTTCCTCAAGGGCCTGACCTTGCGCGTGCGCGGCTAGGTGGCCATGCAGCATACGGTTGCCCCGGTCGGCATCGTCCGCTCCTGCTTCAAGGAGAAGTTCGCTATCCCGCGGCAACCGCAGCTGGCCCCCGCCGCGCGCGGTGTGCTGGAGCTGCTGCCGCCGTTTGACCAGGGTGATGCAGTAGAGGGCCTGGAGCAGGTCAGCCATGTGTGGCTGCTGTTTCTGTTCCATCAGGCCCTTGAAGACAAGCCGCGCCTGAAGGTGCGGCCACCGCGCCTGGGTGGCAACAAGAGCATGGGCGTGTTTGCCACCCGCGCCACCCACCGGCCCAATGGCATCGGCCAGTCGGTGGTGCGCCTGGAGGGCGTCGAGCCTGGGCGCCTGTTGCTGTCCGGGATCGACCTGCTGGACGGCACGCCAGTGCTGGACATCAAGCCCTATGTACCCTATGCCGACAGCATCGCCGACGCCCGCAACCAGATGGCCAGCGCCGCGCCTGCGGCCATTGCCGTGCAGTGGGCCGACAGCGCCCTGCCCCAGGCCCGCGAGCATGCGCTTCGGTTGGGTGAGCCGCTGGTGGAGCTGATCGAGCAATGCCTGGCGCAGGACCCACGCCCGGCCTACCAGGTGCCACCGGCGGAGCGGGTGTATGGGGTAAGGTTCTGGGATGTGCAGGTGAGGTGGCATTACCCGCAGCCGGAGCAAATCCGGGTATTGGAGGTGGTGCTGGCCTGACCTCGACCCAAGCCTGTTCGCGGTCCCTTGTAGGAGCGGCCTTGCGTCGCGATTGGGCTGCGTAGCAGCCCCGGCAATCTTGCAGGATGGCGGAAATCGTGGGGCCGCTACGCGCCCCGATCGCGACACAAGGCCGCTCCTACAAGGGGACCGCGCAGGCATGAAAAAGGCGACCAGAAGGTCGCCTTTTTCGTTTTTACCGCAACGCTATCAACGAGCCGGGCCTTCCGCCACGCCCAGGTCGTCGGTCGGGCGGGTATCGACTAGCGGTGCACCGCCGGAGGCCAGCTCCGAAGCCAGCTTGTCGTTGTCCATTTCGTTGACCCACTTGGCCACAACCACGGTCGCCACAGCGTTGCCGACCAGGTTGGTCAGGGCGCGGGCTTCGGACATGAAGCGGTCGATGCCGAGGATCAGCGCCAGGCCGGCTACCGGCAGGTGGCCAACCGCCGACAGGGTGGCAGCCAGGACGATGAAGCCCGAACCGGTAACGCCGGCAGCACCTTTGGACGCCACCAGCAGCACCAGCAGCAAGGTGATCTGGTGGGTGATGTCCATGGTGGTGTCAGTCGCCTGGGCGATAAACACTGCAGCCATGGTCAGGTAGATCGAGGTGCCGTCGAGGTTGAACGAGTAACCGGTCGGGATGACCAGGCCAACCACCGACTTCTTGGCACCCAGGCGCTCCATCTTGGCCAGCATGCGTGGCAAGGCCGATTCCGAGGAAGAAGTGCCCAGCACGATCATCAGCTCTTCACGGATGTAGCGGATCAGCTTGAGGACACTGAAGCCGTGAGCGCGGCAGATACCGCCCAGCACCACCAGCACGAACAGCAGGCAGGTGACGTAGAAGCAGGCCATCAGGTAACCCAGCTGTACCAGCGAACCGACACCGTACTGGCCGATGGTGAAAGCCATGGCGCCAAAGGCACCGACCGGAGCCAGCTTCATGATCATGTTGATGATGTTGAACATGACATGGGCGAAGCGGTCGATCAGGTCCAGCACCGGCTTGCCGTAGCTACCCAAGCGGTGCAAGGCGAAGCCGAAGATTACCGAGAACATCAACACCTGCAGGATGTCGCCGTTGGCGAAGGCACCAACCACGGTGTTAGGGATGATGTTGAGCAGGAAGCCGACGGTGGTCTGCTGCGCGCCGGCGGCGGCGTAGGCTGCCACGCTGCTGGCGTTCAGGGTGCTGACGTCGATGTGCATGCCAGCGCCTGGCTTGACCACGTTGACGACGACAAGGCCGATGATCAGGGCGATGGTGGAGACGATTTCAAAGTACAGCAGCGCGTAGCCGCCAGTCTTGCCGACCGACTTCATGCTCTGCATGCCGGCGATGCCGCTGACCACGGTACAGAAGATGATCGGGGCGATGACCATCTTGATCAATTTGACGAAGCCGTCACCCAGCGGTTTCAGGGCAACGCCGGTTTCGGGGTAGAAGTGGCCGAGCAGGATGCCGATGGTGATGGCGACCAACACCTGGACATACAGGGATTTGTACAGCGGCTGACGTGTCGTCATGGCTAATCTTCCTCAAGTGTGCCGGTTCACCCTTCCCAGGGTGATGGGGCACCTGAATCGCTAACCCTCCTGCACCTGGAGGGATTTGTCGTTGTGTTCGAGCTGCCTGGGCAGGCCTCTGCGAAGATCAATAGCAAGGGTGGTGCCAAAATGCCCATCAAGGGTGCAAAGGCCATGTTTGCCTGGGATAAATGCCCAACGACAGGGCGATTTGGCTGAGGAAGGCTGGCGGATTTCCGCCTGGTGGCGGGATTTGTACGGGGAAGTATGGCGGGAATCCGCCCCTTTGTGGTTTGCCTGTGCCGGCCCTTTCGCGGGAATCCGCTCTTGCGGGTTGCCTGTGCCGGCCTCTTCGCGGGTAAACCCGCTCCTACAACGATCGCGTACCGTTGTAGGAGCGGGTTTACCCGCGAAGAGGCCGGCAAAACCAGCCAATCACTCCAGGCTGAAAGTAATTCTGAAGGCAGCACCGCCCAAAGGCGAATCCCCCAGGCTCAATTCGGCGTCATAGCTGTCGACAATATCCTTGACCACCGCCAGCCCGATCCCCTGCCCCGGGTGCTGGCTGTCCAGCCGCTCGCCACGCTCGAGAATCCGCTCACGCTGATTGGCCGGCACACCCGGCCCGTCGTCCTCGATACACAAGGTCAACCGCCCCGGTGCCTGCTGCAAACTTACCCGCACCTGGCTCAGGCTCAGCCGGTAGGCGTTCTCCAGCAGGTTGCCGAGCATTTCCAGTAACGCGCCCTGCTCCATCGGCACCTGAGCCGCATCGGGCAAATCCAGTTCCACGTCTACCCGTTTATCGCGGTAAACCTTGGCCAAGGTGCTGCACAGGCTGTCGAGCAACGGCCGCAACAACACGCTGTGGCGAACCAGGCCACTCTTGCGCAGGCTGGCGCGCTGCAGTTGGTAATCGATCTGCTGGCTCATGCGCTCGATCTGGCTTTGCAGCACCCGCGCCTGCTCACGCTCGCCGCTGCGCTGCTGCAAGCATTCGCCCACGCCCTGCAGCACCGCCAGCGGGGTTTTCAGGCTGTGCGCCAGGTCGTCCAACGAATCGCGGTAGCGTGTGCGCTGCTCACGCTCACTGCGCAGCAGGCGGTTGAGCGAGCGGGTCAGGCGCAGCAACTCGCGCGGGTGCTCGCCGCTCAAGCCATCGCGGGCGCCCGACTCCACCTCGTCCAGCTCATGGCTGAGCCGGCGCAACGAGCGCAGGCCCCAGGTCAGGCCGGCCCACAGCAATACCAACAGCGCCAACAAGGCCGCGCCAAAGCCAAGGTAGAGCTTTTCGCGCAGGCCATTGAGGGTGGCCTTGTACTCGCTCACCGGCTGCAGGGCGACAATGCTGTAGGCGGCGCTCTGGCCACCCAGCAGTTTGATTTCGACGTCGTAGACAAAGAACTCTTCGCCATCGGACTGGTGAATGCGGGCAAATTCGTTGCCGCGCCCGTCATAGCGCGGGCGATAGTTGATGTGCCGGTCGGCAGTGGCACGCGACTGCCAGACCAGGTTGCCGTCGCGGTCGAAGATATACCCGAGCAAGCCGGTGTACGGCAGGTTGTAGCGCTCGTCCGGCAGCAGCGTTGGCATCTGCAACTGGCCATGCTCGATGCGCGCCGCCGATATCAGCGTGGTCACATCCGAAGCCAGGCGCTGCTCGATCGACTCTTGCAGGGCCAGGCTGAAGGCTTTCTGCAAGGCGGGTAGCAAGGCCAGCATGAACAGCAGCGCCAACACGGCGGCGGCCAGCATCAGGCGCACGCGCAGCGAGCGGATCATCGGCAGCGCTCGGTGAATAGGTAGCCCAGGCCGCGTACGGTATCGATTGGTTTGAAGCCATGTTCGCCCTCAAGCTTGCGCCGCAGGCGGCCGACCAGCACCTCGATCACATTCGGGTCACGCTCCTCATCACCCGGGTACAACTGCTCCATCAGGCGGTCCTTGGCCACCACCTGCTGGTGATGGCGCATGAGGTATTCAAGGATGCGGTACTCGTAGGCGGTCAGCGCCAGGGGCTGTTCGTCGAGGGTGGCTTGCTTGCGGTTGAGGTCGAGCACCAACGGGCCGGCGGCGATGGTCGACTGGGTGAAGCCGCTGGAGCGGCGCAGCAAGGCATTGAGGCGCGCTTCGAGTTCTTCGAACTGGAACGGTTTGACCAGATAGTCGTCAGCCCCGGCAGCCAGGCCCTCGACCTTGTCCTGCCAGTTGCCACGTGCGGTAAGGATGAGAATGGGGAACGTCTTGTCCTGGCTGCGCAAGCGCGTGATCAACTCAAGGCCACTGATGCCAGGCAGGCCCAGGTCGATGATGGCCAGGTCGAAGTGGTACTGCCCGGCCTGGTACAGCGCCTCTTCGGCATCGGCGACTGCCTCGACCACATGGCCGCTTTCGCCCAGGCGGGTGTAGAGGTGATGGCGAAGCAGGGCTTCGTCCTCGACCACCAGCAGTTTCATGTGCAGCTCCTTGATTTGTGTTGCCTGTGGCGGCCTCTTCGCGGCTAAAGCCGCTCCTACAAGGGAAACGCACTCCTTTGTAGGAGCGGCTTTAGCCGCGAAGAGGCCGCCACAGGATAACGCGACTCGCCCGTCAGAACTTGTAGGAAGCAGCCAGGTAAGTCTGCGCGCTGCTGGTCAGGCGCAAGGTACCGTCCTTCGGCCCGCCATGCGCACCCACTTCGGTCGCAGCATTGGTGCGCAGATAGCGGTAGCCCAGTTCGACCGAGGCCTTGTCGGTGATGTCCTGGATCACACCGGCCTGCAGGCCGTAGGCATAACCGTAGTCGGTATCGCGGCTGGCGCCTGGCGAGTCCTGGGTGAGTTTGGTCATGCCCAGGCTGCCGCCGCCGAACAGTTTGGTGGTATCACCCACTGGCAGGAACAGGTCGTAGCTGCCCAGCAGGTTTTCCTGGCGCAGCTTCAGGCCGCTGTGGTCGCCCGAGACGTTGTCATAGGTCATGTAGTAGCGGCCCTGATCATTGATCTTGCCCACTCGCACACCCCAGGTGTCATCCTTGCCGATGATACCGTCGGCGTTGAGGTTGTCGGTGTTGCGCTGCAGCAGGCCGGACTTGCGAACCTTGTCGCTGGTCTGGCCGTAGGTCAGGCTGGCAAAGTTGTCGTCGGCGGCCTGGGCGGTGGTGATGCCAGCGGCACAGACGGCCATGGCGGCAAGCAGGGTGTTGAAGGTTTTCATGGCAGGTTACTCCAGTTGGGTGCGCTGTTTCGGTCTGGAAGCTAGAGTAAGCAGGGCACCCTGAACCGCGACTGAACCCTGACTGAACCTCGGCTGAACGAACTGATTGCCGAACAAGGAGTAGTGCCCATGCGTGTCCTGCTGGCCCTGACCCTGATGTGCAGCGCCGCCCTCGCCCAGGCGGCGGTCCAAACCCGCGAAATTCCTTACCAGGACACCGACGGCAACCGCCTGGTCGGCTATTACGCCTACGACGATGCCGTCGAAGGCAAACGCCCCGGCATTGTCGTGGTGCATGAGTGGTGGGGGCTGAACGACTACGCCAAACGCCGCGCCCGCGATCTGGCGGCGCTGGGCTACAACGCGCTGGCCATCGACATGTATGGCGACGGCAAGCACACCGAGCACCCGCAGGATGCCCAGGCGTTCATGGCGGCGGCGATGAAAGACCCTGCGGCGGCGGCCAGGCGCTTCGACGCCGGCCTTGAGCTGCTGAAGCTGCAACCGAATACTAACAAACATGAGCTGGGCGCCGTCGGCTACTGCTTCGGCGGCAAGGTGGTGCTGGACGCTGCGCGCCGTGGCGAGAAGCTGGACGGTGTGGTGAGCTTCCATGGCCCACTGGCCACACAGACCCCGGCCAAGCCGGGCGTGGTGCGCGCGGATATCCTGGTCGAGCATGGTGCGGCGGACAGCATGGTTACCGCGCAACAGGTAGAGGCGTTCAAGGCCGAGATGGATGCAGCCAAGGTCAACTATCAGTTTGTCAGTATCGAGGGGGCCAAGCATGGGTTTACCAACCCGGATGCGGACCGCTTGAGCCATGGTGAACATGGCGGGCCGGACATTGGCTATAACAAGGCAGCGGATGAGCGTTCGTGGGCGGATATGCAGGCGTTTTTCAAGAAGGTATTCAAGTAGAGATCGCCGGGGCCGCTTTGCGGCCCATCGCCGGCAAGCCAGCTCCCACAAGTACAGCGCCAGCCTCAGGCCTTGTGCGCCACCTGGGAAAGCTCAGGCTTTTGCGCAACCTGTGGGAGCTGGCTTGCCGGCGATTGGGCTGCGAAGCAGCCCCAACTATTCCACCTCCCACACCGCCGTCTCGGCTGGCACAATAGCCCCCATGAACACACTCCCCGCCTGCTGCGCCCCGCTCCAGCAACACTGGCCCCTGCCACGCCCATTACCCGGCGCAGTGCTGGTCAGTTGCGCCTTCGACCCCGCCCACCTGGCCGCTGACGACTTCCAGCGTGCCGGCATCGTCCCCAGCGCCAGCCTGCAACGCTCAGTGCCCAAGCGCCAGGCCGAGTACCTGGCCGGCCGCGTATGCGCCCGCGCCGCGTTGCAGCGCCTGGACGGCCGCGACTACGTACCCGGCACCCACGAAGACCGCTCGCCCATCTGGCCCAGCGGCATTCGTGGCTCGATTACCCACGGCAAAGGCTGGGCCGCCGCAGTGGTCGCCGCCGAGGGCAGTTGCCAAGGCCTGGGGCTGGACCAGGAAGCCCTGCTCGATGATGAGCGCGCCGCGCGGCTGATGGGTGAAATCCTCACCCCGGCCGAGCTTGAACGCCTCGACCGCCGCCAGCTCGGGCTGACGGTCACCTTGACCTTCTCGCTGAAGGAAAGCCTGTTCAAGACCCTCTACCCGCTGACCCGCCAGCGCTTCTACTTCGAACACGCCGAAGTGCTCGACTGGTCCGCCAACGGCCTGGCACGCCTGCGCCTGCTCACCAACCTGTCACCGCAATGGCAACAGGGCGCAGAGCTGCAAGGCCAGTTCTGCCTGCAGCACGGCCACCTGCTCAGCCTGGTCAGCGTCTGACCTTTACAGCGGCGCCTGCTGCCGCGGCCAATTCAGGCTGAAGCAGGCACCGCCCAGCGCTTCACTGCGCCCCACGGTGGCCCGCCCGGCGTGCCAGTAGATGATCCGCCGCACAATCGACAGGCCCAGGCCATGCCCGCCCGAGGCACGGGTACGGCTGTCGTCAAGGCGGGTGAACGGCGTGAAGATGCGATCCCAGACACCTTCAGGTATACCTGGGCCGTCGTCTTCCACATCAATGCGGCAGCGTTGCTGCCCCAACTGGTAGCTCAGGCGCACCTGCGATTCGGCATGGCGCATCGCATTGCCGACCAGGTTCTGCAGCGCCCGGTGCAGGTAGCGCGGCTCGGCCTCGACCCAGGCGCCGTCGGCATCCGCGCCCTGACACTCACCGCGCACCACGCGCACATCGGCACGCAGTGGCGCCAGCTCTGCGATCACCCGGTCAAGCAAGGCATCCAGGTCGACCCGCTGGAATTGCAAGGCCGGCGCGCCCTGCTCCAGGCGTGCGTAGGTGAGCATCTCGTCAACCAGCTTGTCGAGGTCCTGGATATCGCCGTCCATGCCGGCCAGGTGCTTGGCGCGCGCCTGCTCGGTGCTGGCGCTTTCAATCATCTCCAGGCCAAACCGCAGGCGTGCGACCGGCGTGCGCAGCTCGTGGGACACCGCCCGCACCAGTTCGCGCTGCATGGTCAGCGAGCGCTGCAGGTGCTCGGCCATGCCGTTGAAGGCAGCGGCCAGCCGCCCCACCGAGTCGGCGTCGCCGGCCGGTACGCGGGTGTCCAGGCTGCCCTGGGCGATGCGCGTGGCGGCCATTTCCAGGCCAGACACACGGCGCTCCAGCTGGCGCACCAGCAGGTAGACCACCAGGCCGATCAGGCACAAGCCAAGGAACGCGATCAGGATGAGCAACTGCGGCGGGTATGGGTTGAGCTGGTACAGCGGGCCGATTTCCAGCACCCAGGGCGAGCCGGCGAGCCCGGCGAATACCCGGATCGAATCGCCATCCCTGCCCAGCGCCATCACCGTATCGCCTTCCTCGACCCGGCGCCGCTGGTCATCGTCCAGGTTGACCCGCTCGATGCGCTGCAGGGCAACACCAAAGCCGAAGCCCTTTTCCTGCTTTATCTGAGCCAGACGCTGCTGCTGTTCGGTTACCGGGTAACGCACCAGTTCGTCGGTCAGGAGGTAAAGAGTAGCCCGCGCCAGCTGCTCGCTGATCTGTTTGATCTGTGCCACCAGCATCAGGTCTTCCTGGCCGACCTTGCGCAGCACTTGTGCCGCATGCGGGCCAGTCTTCTCGACCACCACCAGGCCACGGTACAACCGTGCTCGCTGGCCGCCGTCGAGGCTGCGCGCGGTCATCGGCTGCAGCGTCAGCGGCACGCCGAGCAGGCGCTCCCAGATCAGCAGCGAGCGCTTGCGTTCGGTGTCGTTCTGCATGGCCAGGTTGTCGGCCATCAGGCTGAAGGTGCCCTGGGCCAGGCCCTCGCGGTGCTGGGCGGCGCGCACTTCGTTGACCAGGTGCAGGCTGAGCACGCCGAGCAGGGCCACCAGCACCAGCACGGCCAGCATCCCGCCGTATATCCGCAGGAAGATCGAATTGTTCATGGCGCCTCGCCGACGAACAGGTAGCCCTTGCTGCGCAGGGTCTTGATCAGCCGGGGCTGGATGGGGTCATCGCCTATCTTCGGGCGTATCTTTGAGATGCGGATGTCGATGGAGCGGTCCTGGCCGTCGTAGCCGACGCCGCGCAACGCGGTGAAGATCTGCTCGCGGGTCAGCACCCGCCCGGCGTTGCTGGCCAGCAGCCAGAGCAGGTCGAATTCGGCGCCGGTCAGTTCGATCAACTGTTCGCCCAGGCGCGCCTCGCGCAGGCGGTTGTCGATGCGCAGTGCGCCGAAGGCCAGGTCGTGGCGCTTGCTGTCGAGCGCATCGCTGCGGCGCAGCAGGGCCTGGATGCGCGCCAGCAGCAGGCGTGGGCGCACCGGTTTGCACACGTAATCGTCGGCGCCCAGGTCCAGGCCCTGAACCTGGTCGAGTTCGTCGCTGCGGGCGGTAAGCATGAGGATCGGGCCGGGGAATTGACTGCGCACCCGACGGCAGATGCTCAGGCCGTCCTCGCCGGGCAGCATCAGGTCGAGGATGACCAGGTCGGGCTGGCTGTCCACTATGCGCCGAGCGGCGCGGGCGCCATCGCCTTCCACCGCGACCTCGAAGCCGTTGGCGTGCAGGTATTCGGCGGTGAGTTCGGCCAGGCGCTGGTCGTCTTCGACAATGAGGATACGGGGTGCGGGGTGGTCCATGGCATTGGCCCTTTTTATTCTTTGGATCGCATCAGCGCCTTCGAGCGTATGACTGTAGATCTTTGGTGTCTATGAAATCGAGCGCCGCCCGCGCGGCGCTTCGCGGGGCAAGCCCGCTCCCACAGTCTGTTTCGGGCCAATCACTCCTGTGATTTCACTGCTGGCCGCCTTGTTTGTTCCATTCGAAATCGGCTCCGCCACTGCTCTTCATCAATTTCAAGCCATGGACCTAGGGTGCGCGCGCCAAAGGCACAGGAATAATTGGCCCGAAACAGATGTGGGAGCGGCCTTGTGCCGCGAAGCGCCGCGCGGGCGGCGCTCGATCTGACAGGCAACAACCAGCTACAGGCATGCACCTGCCCCCCTCGACTGAACCGTTTTTTGTGGTAGGGTGCGCCCCCGAAAAAAACTGCTTCGGGGCACCAAGGCGCAGAAAAATACTGCAAACCACTTGGCACAAGGCCTACAGCGAATACCCACCATTCACTCACAAAGTACACACAAGTTATCCACAGGCGCTCGCCTTGCAAAGCCCCCAATACCGCATTATCTTGTATCCCGATCGCAGCGAACCACTAGATATAGGGGTTCGTGCAAAATCACACATAAAAGTCAACCCGCAAGATCAAGCGATTTTGCCGGTGGAACTTCAGGTGATTTCAGCAGCCAAACCGCTCCTGCGGAGGCGACCGAGGCAAGCCCTTCCGGGGTCTTGTTCGGGTATGGGTGTTGCAGGCCAGGCCTGGCATCCATCAGCAACAGTTTTTGGGCCCGGCCCAGAACCTTTGACTTCGGCCAGGGAGCGGCAAGCTATTGCCCCTTATTCCTGAGTCTGTCCCGAAGTCGGTACGCCCGCGCGGGCGGATGCGCATGCCATTGCGCGTCCCCGCGAGGTTATCGAGCAAGTGGACGGAACGGTGGGCGCCCATAAGGCGCCTGAACAATATAGAAACTGTGGAGACACCCACCCATGCAAACCGACACAACTCGCGAGAACCCGCAGGCCCAGGTGCCGCAGGCCGCCGATTCCAACCAGGATCTGGCTGCCACCGCCCCCGGCCAACTGCGCGTGATCAAGCGTAACGGCACTGTCGTCCCGTACACCGACGACAAGATCACCGTTGCCATCACCAAGGCGTTCCTTGCAGTTGAAGGCGGCACCGCCGCTGCCTCGTCGCGCATCCACGACACCGTCGCGCGCCTGACCGAGCAGGTTACCGCCACGTTCAAGCGTCGCATGCCATCGGGTGGCACCATCCACATCGAAGAAATCCAGGACCAGGTCGAACTGGCCCTGATGCGCGCCGGCGAGCAGAAAGTTGCCCGTGACTACGTGATCTACCGCGACCAGCGTGCCAAGGAACGTGCCACCCGCGCCAACACCGACGCCGTGGTCGAGCCGCACCCGTCCATCCGTATCACCCTGGCCGACGGCAGCCTGGCGCCACTCGACATGGCCCGCCTGAACACCATCATCAGCGAAGCCTGCGAAGGCCTGGCCGAAGTCGATGGCGACCTGATCCAGCGCGAAACCCTGAAGAACCTGTACGACGGCGTGGCCATCAAGGACGTCAACACCGCCCTGGTGATGACCGCCCGTACCTTGGTAGAGCGCGAGCCGAACTACTCGTTCGTTACCGCCCGCCTGCTGATGGACACCCTGCGCGCCGAAGGCCTGGGCTTCCTGGACGTGGCCGACAGCGCCACCCACCACGAGATGGCCGACCTGTACGCCAAGGCCCTGCCGGCCTATGTCGCCAAAGGTATCGAGTTTGAACTGCTGAACCCTGCCCTGGCCGACTTCGACCTGGAAAAACTGGGCAAGGCGATCAACCACGAGCGCGACCAGCAGTTCACCTACCTGGGCCTGCAAACCCTGTACGACCGCTACTTCATCCACAAGGATGGCGTGCGCTTCGAGCTGCCACAGGTGTTCTTCATGCGTGTGGCCATGGGCCTGGCGCTGGAAGAGAAAGACAAGGAAGCCCGTGCGATCGAGTTCTACAACCTGTTGTCGTCCTTCGACTACATGGCCTCGACCCCGACCCTGTTCAACGCCGGCACCCTGCGCCCGCAGCTGTCCAGCTGCTACCTGACCACCGTGCCGGACGACCTGTCGGGCATCTACCACGCGATCCACGACAACGCCATGCTGTCGAAATTCGCCGGTGGCCTGGGCAACGACTGGACCCCGGTCCGTGCACTGGGCTCGTACATCAAGGGCACCAACGGTAAATCCCAGGGCGTCGTGCCGTTCCTGAAAGTGGTCAACGACACCGCCGTTGCCGTTAACCAGGGTGGCAAGCGCAAAGGCGCGGTCTGTGCCTACCTGGAAACCTGGCACCTGGACATCGAAGAATTCATCGAGCTGCGCAAGAACACCGGTGATGATCGCCGTCGTACCCACGACATGAACACCGCCAACTGGATCCC
>NZ_JBJDNB010000012.1:0-2751 GCF_044900445.1 Pseudomonas sp. NPDC089407 | reverse complement strand
AAGCGTGTCTTCGATGACGGCAAGTGGACCCTGTTCTCGCCATCGGAAGTGCCAGACCTGCACGACCTGACCGGCAAGGCCTTCGAAGAGCGCTACGAGTACTACGAAGCCCTGACCGAGTACAACAAGATCAAGGTGTTCAAGACCATCCAGGCCAAAGACCTGTGGCGCAAGATGCTGTCGATGCTGTTCGAGACCGGCCACCCGTGGCTGACCTTCAAGGACCCGTGCAACCTGCGTTCGCCGCAGCAGCACGTGGGCGTGGTCCACAGCTCGAACCTGTGCACCGAGATCACCCTGAACACCAACAAGGACGAGATCGCGGTCTGCAACCTGGGCTCGATCAACCTGCCGAACCACATTGTCGATGGCAAGCTGGACACCGCCAAGCTGCAACGCACCGTGAACACCGCCGTGCGCATGCTCGACAACGTGATCGACATCAACTACTACTCGGTGCCGCAAGCGCGTAACTCGAACCTCAAGCACCGCCCTGTCGGCCTGGGCATCATGGGCTTCCAGGATGCGCTGTACCTGCAGCACATTGCCTACGGTTCCGACGCTGCCGTCGAGTTCGCCGACAAGTCGATGGAAGCGGTCAGCTACTTCGCTATCCAGGCTTCGTGTGACCTGGCCGACGAGCGTGGCGCCTACGAGACCTTCCAGGGTTCGCTGTGGTCCAAGGGCATCCTGCCGCTGGATTCGCAACAGATCCTGATCGAAGCCCGTGGCCAGAAGTACATCGACGTCGACCTGAACGAGAGCCTGGACTGGGCGCCAGTTCGTGCCCGCGTACAGAAAGGTATTCGTAACTCGAACATCATGGCCATCGCGCCAACCGCGACCATCGCCAACATCACCGGCGTGTCGCAGTCGATCGAGCCGACCTACCAGAACTTGTACGTGAAATCGAACCTGTCGGGCGAGTTCACCGTGATCAACCCGTACCTGGTTCGCGACCTGAAGGCCCGCGGCCTGTGGGACTCGGTCATGATCAACGACCTGAAGTACTACGACGGTTCGGTGCAGCAGATCGAGCGCATTCCGCAAGAGCTGAAAGACCTGTACGCCACTGCGTTCGAAGTTGAAACCAAGTGGATCGTCGACGCAGCCTCCCGTCGCCAGAAGTGGATCGACCAGGCTCAGTCGCTGAACCTGTACATCGCTGGCGCCTCGGGCAAGAAGCTGGACGTGACCTACCGCATGGCCTGGTACCGTGGCCTGAAAACCACCTACTACCTCCGTGCCCTGGCCGCGACCAGCACCGAGAAGTCGACCATCAACACCGGCAAGCTCAACGCCGTTTCCAGCGGTGGCGACAGCGCCCCGGTCCAGGCAGCCGGCCCTGCGCCAGTGCCGAAGGCCTGCGCGATCGACGAGCCTGACTGCGAAGCCTGCCAGTAAGGCCTGAATGCCGTGCGGGGTGCCCTTGGGTGCCCCGCGCGGCATTTTTGTATCTGCGCCCCGGAGAAACCTTGCCCTTTGCCCAGCACTCGCACAGCTCGGTAAAAGAACAGGACCTCTCAAAAAAGGATGTAAGCCCATGGCGCGGAAAAAAGTGGCATCTCGCAAGATTGGTCGCAACGCTGAAACCGGCCGCTTCACCTCGGTCGAACAGGCACGCAAGCACCCCAAGACACACATCGTCGAAACGCTGCACCCGACTCGCTAGCTGCGAGTTGACTCGTTCCCTGTAGGAGCGGCCTTGTGTCGCGATGGGGTGCGAAGCGCCCCCACGATTTCAGCTTCGCAGCATGGATCGACGGGGCCGCTAGGCGGCCCTATCGCGACACAAGGCCGCTCCTACAAGGATCGCGAAAACCCCACATGATGTGCTCTAAAAATAAAAACCCACAACATGTAGTGCCTCCCGCTTTTTACCGCTACACTCCATCCCCGTAGTAAACAACACAAACCCGGTGAACGGACGCACGCAATTCCGGTCGAAAAACTTACCCTCGCCCGCAAGAGACGCGCCCCGATCCAAGGCGAAATCCTATATACTTCGCCCCCTCTGAAAAGAGCACCATTCAATTGTCCTGGCCCCTCCCCGAGGCCTGGCCAGGTACAAGCCAGAACACATTCAGATGTAAACGAGAGTCAGCCTCTCGAGCTGATCATTTGCCCATTGGCCGTGCGTCAGGCATCACATTCTTTAAATCCAAGCGGTTGCCCCAGGGCAACCCTCAAGCAGGAGCCAAACCATGCTGAGCTGGGACGAATTCGACAAAGAAGACGGCGAAGTAGCCGCCAAAGGCAACAACCCTGCGCAGGCCGCTGCCGCCGCTACCCTCGACAAGCTCGACAGCGCCGGTGGTGCTGCCGCCTTGGAAGCCCGTGCGGCGACCGCTTCTGACTCCGAAGCCGTCAAGCGTGCCAAGGCTGCCCTGGACGCCCTCGACATTGCCGAAGGCCTGGCCGAGCTGGAAGGCTCCTCGGCCCGCGTTGCCGTTGACGAAAAGCGCATGATCAACTGCCGTGCCGACCTCAACCAGCTGGTCCCGTTCAAGTACGACTGGGCCTGGCAGAAGTACCTGGACGGCTGCGCCAACCACTGGATGCCGCAAGAGGTCAACATGACCGCCGACATCGCCCTGTGGAAGAGCCAGGACGGCCTGACCGAAGACGAGCGCCGCATCGTCATGCGCAACCTCGGCTTCTTCTCCACCGCCGACTCGCTGGTTGCCAACAACCTGGCCCTGGCCGTGTACCGCCTGATCACCAACCCGGAGTGCCGCCAGTACATCCTGC